>JAAZMG010000199.1 GCA_012798935.1 Tissierellia bacterium
AAAACCTTTCAGATTTATCAATATTAAATTTTGGTGATTCGCCAAAGTTCCATTCCCAAGTAGAATATCTTTCTTCCATTAATTTTTCTATATTAGCATAGTCTTCTTTTGTTAATTTGTACTCAGTAATCTCCTTGTCTCCTTGAAACATATGGTTTAATAAAAGCTCCTTAAAATCTTCTATAGTAATATCTTCTTTTAAATAATCTACTATATTAGTAACCCTGCTTCTTACAGATTTTACCCCTTTAGATACTATTTTATCCTTGGATACCTTTAAAGCTTTTCCTAAAACATCTAAATCCGTGTTAAATAACATAGCTCCATGATGAAGAACCTTACCTTTTTTCATGTATTGAGCATTACCACAAAACTTTTTATCATCTATTACTATATCATTTCTCCCGGTAAATTCTGCTTTTACTCCTAGTTTTCCTAATACTTCTATTACTGGCTGAGAAAAAGCTTCAAAATTAAAAGCAGATGTATTTTTACTTTTTGATATTATAGTATAATTTAAATTACCATAATCATGATATACTGCTCCTCCACCAGATAATCTTCTAACAACATTTATATTGTTTTCCTTAATATATTCTAAGTTAATCTCTTGTATGGTATTTTGATTTTTACCAACGATTATAGATGGCTCATTTATCCATAATAAAAATATTTCATCAAATTGATCTAAACTATCAAATACATATTGTTCTAAAGCTAAATTGAATTGGGGTCTATTGTCATCATTTTTTATATATATCATATAAAGTCTTCCTCCTTATATTAGTTTTTAATCTCCCATATATTTTAAAGGATATATTTCTAATTGTAAATGTTATTTAGTTTTTTAGCCTATTACCTTGTCTTGAATTTGTCTAAGTTTATATATGTTGGTATTAGTATCTAATTCTAACATATCGTAAGTTATGGGTTCACCTTTTTTAATATCCTTAATTACTTTTGTATTCTCATTAATAAGACCAATTGGAACCAGGTTCTGTTCTTTTGCCATTTTATGTTCTTCAATACTGCCATAAACAGTATACCCACCTATACAATCCAATCTATCTCCTACTTTTAAATCCTTCTTTGCTATTGTAATAGTTTCAGCTATGGCCCCTTCCGTAGGTGCTATAGTAGCTTCATTATTTACACAAGCCTCAAATATGGTAATAGGTGTTTCTAAACTAGTAAGGTGATAAGGTCTATATAAACAATAGTTTGGTCCAGATCCCATGTTTAAGTACTCTAATTGGTTATGAACCTCTTCTAGTTTAGTAGTAAAGATAGCAAATACTCCTGGAGCAATCCCCTTTACATAATCTACTACACCATATTTATTGAGTATTCCTCCTTCTTTTTTTAATCTAAGAATATTAGTTAAATCTTCTATATTGCTATTTATGCCATGACCTCCCCTAATATCTGGAACAAAACCTGTAGCATTTGCCATACAAGTCATTTCTATCATAGTGTTAGTTCCATCGATAAATCCTGCCAACATATGCGGTTTTAACTCTTTATTTTGGGCTTTTTCATACACAGTATCGGGATTTGCCTCTAAATCTATAGGGTTGTTTTTGCCCTTGCCTATGGCTAATACTTGGAAGCCTAATCCTACTGCAAAATTATATAATTCCATTACTGCACCTGGCTCATCTCCTGCTGTACCAGTATACACTACTTTTGCTTCCTTAGCATATTTATAAAGTATTGGCCCTACTACTGAATCTGCTTCTACATTTAACATTATTATATGTTTCCCATTTTTTATAGAATCTAGAGAAATCTTTGCCCCTACCTCTGGTACACCTGTAGCATCTACCACTGCATGTATCTGGTTAGCTTTTGCAGCTAGATCTGCATATTCACTTACAACATACTTTCCTTTTTCCAAATAATAATTAATCTGGTTTATAGAATTAGAGACCATTATATCTTCTCGTCCTATACCTGCTGATAAAAGTGCATTTATTGCCTTTTCTCCATTCCGATTTATTACTAGGCCCGGTATCATTCCTTTTATCCTTGACATTTGATTAACCAAACCTTTCCCCATTTTCCCTGCTCCAACTATGGCAACTTTTATAGATTTGTTTTGTTTAGCTAACTCATTTAGCTTTTTATTCATGATAAGCATTATCATCATTCCCTTCCACTTCTATCTTTCTGCTTTATTTTAAAACAGCATTCTCTCCTGCCACATATCCTGATGACCAGGCCCATTGAAGATTAAATCCACCACAATCTCCATCTACATCTATTATCTCTCCTGCAAAATACAATCCCTTCACCATTTTTGATTCCATAGTAGAGCTGTCTATTTCATCAGTAGATACTCCGCCTGCTGTAACTTGAGCATCCTTCCAAGATTTACTACCAGTTATATTAAAACGTAAATCCGTCAATATAGTAGAAAGTTCC
>JAAZMG010000200.1 GCA_012798935.1 Tissierellia bacterium
ATCTTCCATTTCATGTTTTTTATCTCTAAGCATCAAATTTATAACTGAATTTCTTACATCCTTTCCTTCATATAAAACTCCATATATCTCCTTTGTAATAGGCATTATTACACTATTTCCCTTAGCTAGTTCATATGTAGATTTAGTAGTTTTAACCCCCTCTACAACCATTCCTATAGATTCTATAGCCTCATCTAAAGTTTGCCCTTGTCCAATCAATATGCCAGCTCTTCTATTCCTACTATGCATACTAGTACAGGTAACAATCAAATCACCTATTCCTGCTAATCCGGCAAAGGTAGCACTGTTTGCCCCCATCTTTTCTCCAAGTCTTGCCATTTCGATTATTCCCCTTGTCATTAAAGCTGCCTTAGTATTATCTCCATATTCTAATCCATCTGAAATTCCAGCCCCTAACGCAATAACATTTTTTAAAGAACCTCCTAGCTCTACCCCTACTACATCAGGATTAGTATATACTCTAAAATAAGGAGACATAAATATGTCCTGAACATATTGTGCAACTCCTTTGTCTATTGAAGCCGAAACTACTGTTGTAGGCATATTTCTAGCAACTTCTTCTGCATGGGATGGGCCTGATAATACTGCATAAAAATTTTCTGGTAATATTTCATCTACTATCTGTGAAATTCTAAGCAATGTATCGTTTTCAATGCCCTTTGCTACATTTACTATTACCTGTTCTTTCTTTATATAATTTCTACAACTATTCAAAGTTTCCCTAACCCCATGGGATGGAATTGATAGTACTAGTAAATCCTTATTATGGACAACTTCAGAAATATCATTTGTTATAACTATCCCATTAGGAATAATTACATTAGGTAAATATCTTTTATTCTCTCTTAGCTTTACCATGTCTTCTAATTGTTCCTTATTCCTTACCCAGATACTAACTTCATGTTTTTTGTTTGAAAGAAGAATAGCCAGTGCAGTACCCCAGCTTCCTCCCCCTATTACGCCTATTTTGGCCATCCTAAGGTCACCTCTATCTATTTTATCCTTTCTCCTAATTTAAACTCTTTTCCATCAATCAATCTTTTAATATTGCTCCTATGTTTAAAAACAGCTAAAACTCCTAAAATCAAAGTTACAATAAAGTAGTTCCTATTAAAAGGTTTATTCATTATAGTTCCAATTATAGGTACTAAACAAGCGCAAATAATAGAGCCTAAAGAAACATACCTAGTTTTAATTATAACTAATAAACCTATGGCAATGCAAACAATTGCAGTTGGAAAGTGTAAATATAGTAGCACACCTAGAGAAGTAGCAATACCCTTTCCACCCTTAAATTTAAGGAACACTGGCCAATTATGCCCTAAAACAACAAACACAGCTGCTATTAGTTTTCCCTTATCCCCCATTATTCGTCCACCAATATAGACAGCTAAAATGCCTTTTAAAACATCAAATATAAAGGCTAGTATTCCAACCTTTTTCCCAAAAACTCTTAAAGCATTTGTAGCTCCTGCATTTCCACTTCCATAGGTTCTAATATCTGTCTTTTTTAATATTTTACCTAATATATAAGCTGATGAAAAATTTCCTATTAAATAGGACAATGCACCAATAATAATTGGATCGCTCAACCTAATCACCCTTTTCCTTAAATTCAAATCGAATAGGCACGCCTTCAAATCCAAAATATTGTCTAATTTGATTTTCTAAATACCTTTGATATGAAAAATGCATAAGTTTTCTTTTGTTTATAAATATTAAAAACTTTGGAGGTTTAATGGCAACTTGTGTACCATAGTAAATCTTTAACCTAACCCCTTTATCTGATGGAGGTTGATTTAATATAACTGCCTCATTTATTATATCATTTAATACACCTGTGCTAATCCTTAAATTGTAATTATTGTTAACTACCTTTAAAAGTTCAAATAATTTATTAACCCTTCTTCCGGTTTTAGCAGAAATAAATACAATAGGTGCATAAATAATAAATCCTAATTTAGTCCTAATATCTTTTTCAAACTTGTAAGAGGTATTAGTATCCTTTTCTACAATATCCCATTTATTAACCGCTATAATTATCCCCTTTCCATTCTCGTGAGCATATCCAGCAATCTTTGTATCCTGCTCCGTAACCCCTTCAGTAGCATCAATTACTAATATACATAAATCTGCCCTATCTACAGCTGTTAATGTACGAACTACACTATACCTCTCTACATTTTCATATATGCTCCTTTTTCTTCTTAATCCTGCAGTATCAATAAATACATATTTATCGTTTTCATAGGTAAAATAAGTATCTATAGCATCTCTTGTAGTACCTGGAATATTTGTTACTATAACCCTTTCTTCTCCTAATATATTATTTATTAAAGATGATTTTCCAACATTTGGCTTACCTATAACTGCCACCCTAATAATATCCTCATCATAGTCCGTATCCTTGTCTTCAGGAAAATGCTTTATTACTTCATCTAGTAAATCTCCTATACCTAATCCTTGCTCTGCCGATATTTCTATAGGACTACCTAATCCTAATTCATAGAATTCAAAAACCTCATCAGTAGTTTTTCCTGTATCTATTTTATTACATACTAATAATACTTCTTTCCCAGACTTTCTAAGCATATCAGAAATTTCCCTATCTGTTGTATTAAGTCCATCTAAGCCATCAACGACAAACAATATAACATCAGCAGTATCAATAGCCACTTCCGCTTGCCTCTTGATGTTTAAAGGAATTATTTCTTCGCTGGCAGGTTCTAAGCCTCCTGTATCTATTAAAGTAAAATATTTATTAAGCCATTCAGCTTCTGCATATATTCTATCTCTAGTTACCCCAGGAGTATCCTCTGTAATAGCAATTCTTCTTCCAGCTATTTTATTAAATAATGTTGACTTCCCTACATTAGGTCTTCCTACTATACAAACAACTGGTCTATCCATTTTTAATCACCTCAAACTTTCTTAAATAAATCAATAAATTTTTTCCCTGAAACTTCTACAGGAATCAGCTTAACTTTTAATCTATTTTCTATATCCTTTATAGTTAAATCATCTAAAAATACATTGCTATCCTTTCTCAACATGGACTTTG
The DNA here is from genome assembly GCA_012798935.1 of Tissierellia bacterium. GTDB lineage: Bacteria > Bacillota > Clostridia > Tissierellales > Tepidimicrobiaceae > JAAZMG01. The sequence goes on from JAAZMG010000200.1 coordinate 3,083, forward strand.
GTATTATTATACCATCTATATTCTTATAATTTTCTAACTGTTTTATAATATCTTGTCCTGTAACTAACCCAGATACGGTAATAGATGTACCAAAGAAATGATTTTCTATAGCTACTACTTTTAAATCTAAATAACTAAATTTATTCATTATCTTATCTCTTATTCTGTTCATAAAACCTTCTGCCAATGTACCCGTAGCTAAAATATAATTTTTATTCAATTCTATTTTTCTATTTATATTATCTAATTCTCTATCAATCTCATATTCAAAGGATTTCATTAAGCCTACTCCATTTTCTATCTGGGGAAACCCTTCATAGGCTTTATAACTAGGTAAAGGTCTATTAGTCATAGCATAAAACTCATCAGAAGCAAAAACAAATCTAGTTCCAATTTTATTCATAAATTTATCCTGTTCTCTTTCAATAAGGTATATTAACTCTTCCGAGCTTTCTTTATTGTAGGGTTCAATCTTGTAAAGGCCTTCTCTATATTTAGTTATGCCTACTGGAACTACAGCTACAGATTTAACACTTGGATATAGGGTGGACAAATCCTCTAATGTTCTTTTTAGCTCTATTCCATCATTAACTTTAGGTACTACAACTATTTGACAGTTCATTTCAATCTCTGCTTCTTTAAACCTTTGAAGTATAGGGAATATCTTTCCTGCATTTTTATTATTTAACATTCTAATTCTTAATTCTGGATTAGTAGTATGAACCGAGATATTTATTGGACTTAGTCTATATTTTATAATCCTATCAATTTCCTCATCTTTCATATTAGTCAATGTAATAAAGTTTCCCTGTAAAAAAGATAGCCTTGAATCATCATCTTTAAAATATAAAGTCTTTCTCATATTGGGAGGTAATTGATCTATAAAACAAAAAATACATTTATTTTTACAGGATTTAGCTTTGTCTATTAGAGGATTAGTAAATTCTATACCTAAATCTTCATCAAATTCTTTTTCAATTTCTAATTCCCATATCTCCCCACTTTCTTTCTCAATTTCAACTTCCACATATTCATCAGATATGAAAAATTTATAATCTATAATATCCTTAATCTTATTTCCATTTATAGATACTAAAATATCTCCTGGTTGAATTTCCAATTCTTCAGCTATACTTCCTTTTATAACTCTTTCTATTATATTCCTGTCATCACTAATCTTTTTTAATTCCATATTATTTCCTTCCATCTATTAGTTTTAACTACTATCTCCCTTATTATAGCAAAGTGCGCAAGTAATTCATATAGTAAAATCCTTTTATAGATATTGTTCTATATAAAGATATAAGCCTACAGTTAACTGTAGGCTTATATCTTTATTATTATTCATACAGTGGAAATTGTTTACATAAATCTAAAACCTTTTGTTTCACTTCTCCTCTGTCATTTTTTTCATCTAAAGCTAAATCAATTATTTTTGCTATTTCCTTCATTTCCCCTTCTTTCATACCTCTTGTTGTAACTGCTGGAGTTCCTATTCTTATACCACTTGTAACAAATGGGCTTTCAGGGTCAAATGGAATAGTATTCTTATTTGTAGTAATATTAATTTCCTCTAATAATGCTTCAGCTTTTTTACCAGTCAATCCTTTATTTCTTACATCTAACAATATTAAATGATTATCTGTACCACCAGATACTAGCCTGAATCCTTTTTCAACTAAACTATTAGCCAATGCATTTGCATTTTTAATAACTTGTTCTTGATAATCTTTAAAATCATCTTGTAAAGCTTCCCCAAAACTTACTGCCTTTGCAGCAATAATGTGCATTAATGGACCACCTTGAATTCCTGGAAATATAGCTTTATCAATAGCCTTTGCATATTTTTCCCTGCAAAGAATAGCTCCACCTCTAGGTCCTCTTAAAGTTTTATGAGTAGTAGTTGTAACAAAATCAGCATAAGGAACTGGATTTGGATGAAGACCTACTGCAACCAACCCAGCTATATGGGCCATATCTACCATCAAATAAGCTCCTACTTCATCAGCTATCTCTCTAAATTTTGCAAAATCAATTATTCTTGGATAAGCACTAGCTCCTGCTACAATCAATTTTGGCTTTTCATCTATAGCTATTTTTCTTACTTCTTCGTAGTCTATCCTTTCTGTTTCCTTATCAACTCCATAAGCTACAAAATTAAAGTATGTTCCAGATATATTAACTGGGCTACCATGAGTTAAGTGTCCACCTTGGGATAAATTCATTCCTAATACTTTATCTCCTGGTTTTAAAATTGAAAAATATACTCCTAAATTAGCATTAGAGCCTGAATGAGGTTGTACATTGGCATGTTCAGCACCAAATAATTTTTTTAATCTATCTCTAGCTAAATCTTCTACCATATCTACATATTCACAGCCACCATAATATCTACGCCTTGGATACCCTTCAGCATATTTATTTGTCAATTGGCTACCCATAGCTTCCATTACCTGTGGAGTAACAAAGTTTTCTGAAGCAATTAGTTCCAAATGTTCTCGTTGTCTATTTGTTTCTAACTCAATTATATTCATTATTTCAGAATCATACTTTTTTAAATTACTAAAATCCATAATATTTGAATCCCCTTTCTTGATTATAATATAATACCATAGTATAATTTAATCCACTAGTTAATAATACCAGCAATATAATATAATATCAATAATTATCATGTAAAATAGTTTTTCGTATAGATTAATTATATAGTCTTTTTTTATTATTTACAATACTATTGGTAGATATGAGGTGAAAATCATGGATTTAAATGATAATAACAGAAAAGAAGCAAAACAGCTCCTATTATTAGCTACCTTAGCAGGTAAGATCATGTTGAAAAACGGAGCGGAAACCTATAGAGTAGAAGATACCATTGAAAGAATTTGCAAATCAAGAAAAAACATTAAATATGCTGATGCCTTCGTTACTCCAACAGGAATCTTTATTTCACTGGAATATAAGGGTGAAATGATGACCTATTTAGTTCGAGTTAAATCTATTAAAATTGATTTAAATAAAATAAATTTAGTTAACGATTTTTCTAGAGAATTCGTTGGCTCTAATATGTCTATAGGTAAAGGCCTAGAAAAACTAAAAAAAATAAATAAAATAAAAAATTATAATATATTGACTAAAACTTTATTTGGTAGCTTAGCCTGCGCCTTTTTTTCCCTCCTATTTGGTGGAACTTTTTTTGATTTTATAGCAAGTTATTTAGTAAGTTTTGTAGTGTTAACTACAGTAAACCAGATTAGTAAATATAAAATGACCTTTTTTATTAACAATTTTATCGGAGCAACTTTAGCCTCCGTTCTGTCTTTATTAGCTGTAAAGATTGGCATTGGCAAAAATATGGATATAATAATAATAGGATCTATTATGTCCTTAGTACCAGGTGTTGCCATAGCTAATGCCATGAGAGATACAATATCAGGAGACTTTCTATCTGGTCTTTCCAGAGGTATGGAAGCTGTTTTTTCCGCTTTAGCAATTGCTTTTGGGGTAGGACTAGTACTAAATGTTTATTTTAAGGGGTTGATATAATGTCCATTATAAAACAACTTATATTTTCTTTATTGTCAACAATTGGATTTGCAGTGTTATTTAGTATTCCAAAGGATTCTATTTTTAAATCCGGAGTTGTAGGTGCTATAGGATGGATTGGTTTTTATATTTCTTCTATATATCTTAAAAGTAATATAGCAGGTACATTTTTCGCCGCTATAACCGTAGGAGTATTGGGAGAGTTATTGGCAAGATATTATAAAAAACCAGCAACCGTTTATATCGTACCTGGAATAGTTCCATTAGTACCCGGTGCTGGCATGTATTATACTATGTTAGCCTTAGTTGAAAATGATTTTTTCCTTGCTGCAAATAAAGGTACTGAAACTTTCTTTATAGCAGCTGCTATTTCCATAGGAGTAATAATTTCTACTTCTTTGTCAAAATCTATTAAGAGGGTAAAATACAAAAATTAATTCTGCTTGGCGTATTTTACCATAGTATCAACCAAATTATCTAAAACTTCATCTCCTGCAGCTCCATCTAAATAATTCTTCAAACAGCCTTTCATGTGGTTTTCTAATATTAACCCACCTACAGAATTCATTGCAGCTCTAACAGCTGCAATTTGAATTAATATATCTCCACAGTATTTCTCCTCTTCTACCATTTTTTGAATTCCCTTAACCTGTCCCTCTATTCTTCTTAATCTTTTTATTATTGCCTCATTATCCTCAGTCTTTAAAGTCAACTCTTATTCCTCCTTTACCTATTACTTTTATCTATTTTATAATCCTTACCATTTCCATTGTATTCTCATTTTTCTTTTCAATGGACTTGTCAATCCTTCGCACTATAGTAAAAGAAATTACTAAAAATATTAATCCAATCATAAAACCATAGGTTTCATAGTTAGACATATTCATAGATTGAAATAAATTCATTCCTAAGATTATTCCTAATATTAGCATAGCAAAAGGAATCATATAAACAATTAATGCATATTTAATAATATTTTTAGATTTAGCCCTGATTTCTACATAATCTCCTACTTCTGCGTTAATTAGGTTGTTCATTACTACTATTATACTAGGTACATTACAAGATCCACCACAACTACTGCAACCCCCACCACAGCTAGAAATTCTCCTTACTTCTACTTCAGCTTTATCATCAATAATCTTACATACATACCCTACTTGTTCCATGAGAGTCACCTCCAAATACTAAATCCTTAACAACTTCAGAAGCTAAAATTAATCCTGCAACAGAAGGTACAAAAGAAACGCTTCCCGGTATTGCCTTTCTAACACCCTCTTTTTCTAATTTAACCTTAATAGGTTTTTCCCTGGACCATACTACTTTCAAATCCTCTATATTCCTTTTTCTTAATTCTTTTCTTATTATCTTAGCTAAAGGACAAGTATCTGTTTCATATATGTCCCCAACTTGAAACATTGTGGGATCTAGTTTGTTCCCTGCCCCCATACAGGATATAATTGGAATACTTAATATTTTACAACTTTCAATCAAATTAACTTTAGAGGAAACCATATCTATTGCATCAATTACATAACTATAATCTGAGGATAAGAGTCTGTTTTTATTTTCATCATTATAGGGTTCATTTATGGTCTCTATATTTAGGGATGGATTTATTTCTAACAATCTATTCTCCATTACCTCAACTTTAGGTAAACCTACAGTTTTTGAAGTGGCATGGATTTGTCTATTTATATTTGATATATCTATTATATCATAATCTATAAGAACAATGTTGCCTAATCCAGACCTAACTAAAGCCTCTGAAGCATAGGAGCCAACTCCACCTATTCCAAATACTGCAACTTTAGCTTTATTTAACTTTTCCACACCTTCTCTTCCTATTAGTAATTCGGTTCTAGTGAATTGTCCTTTCATCTCCGTCTCCTTTCAAATACAATACTAAAATAACATTATAACAATATTGGAATCGAAGTATAGAATAAATATACCTCAATTCCAACAAATTTAAACCTGCATATTAAATTCTATTATAAATCTAACCCTATATGAACTTCCTTTAATTGGTCTTTTGAAATTTCACTGGGCGCCCCTGTTAACAAACAAGTAGCAGATTGAGTCTTAGGAAAAGCTATAACATCTCTTATATTAGCGTTATCTGCTAACAACATTATTAATCTATCAAAACCATAGGCAATGCCTCCATGGGGAGGAGTTCCATATTTAAATGCTTCCAATAAGAAGCCAAATTTATTCGAAGCTTCTTCCTCTGAAAGACCAAGAGCTGCAAACATACTTTTTTGCAATTCTGTATCGCTAATCCTAATACTTCCCCCTCCCATTTCATCTCCATTTATAACAATATCATAAGCTTTAGCCCTTACTTTTTCTGGCTCAGTTTGTAATAAGTGAATATCCTCCTCCATTGGATGAGTAAAAGGGTGATGCTTTGCCACATATCGCTCTTCTTCTTCATCATATTCAAATAATGGGAATTCAGTAATCCACACTAATTTCATTTCATTTTTATCAATTATATTAAGCCTTCTAGCCACTTCGTTTCTTAAATTGCCTAAACTATCAAATACTACATTTAGATTGTCAGCTACAAATAAAAGTAAATCTCCCTTGCCTCCATCCATTCTATTTAGAATATTATTCAATTCTTCTTCAGATAAAAATTTAGCAATAGGCGAACTTATGCCTTCCTCAGTTATCTTTATCCAGGCTAAACCTTTAGCACCAAAATCTTTTACATAACTTTCTAGTTTTGAAATATCCTTTCTAGTGAAATTACCTCCATAACCTTTTACATTGATTCCTCTTACAGAACCTTTGTTTTTAATAGTGCCACTAAACACTTTAAATTCTGAATTCTCCACTACATCAGAAATATCTACAAGCTCGAATCCAAATCTTAAGTCAGGTTTATCTACCCCAAACCTTTCCATAGCTTCTTTGTATGTCATCCTTTGTATAGGTAATTCTATTTCTACACCTTTTAATTCTTTAAATAATCTATATAATAATCTTTCGTTTATCTCTATTACATCATCTACATCTACAAAAGACATCTCTATGTCTATCTGAGTGAACTCTGGTTGTCTATTTGCCCTTAAATCTTCGTCCCTAAAGCATTTTACTATTTGATAGTATCTATCCATGCCCGATACCATTAAAAGCTGTTTCATAAGCTGTGGAGATTGTGGTAATGCATAAAAATGACCTGGGTTTACCCTGCTTGGTACTAAATAATCTCTTGCCCCTTCTGGCGTTGGTTTTGTTAGCATAGGTGTTTCTATTTCTACAAAATGATTTTCATCTAAAAAATCTCTAACCAACTTGGCGGTTTTATGTCTCATCTTTAAATTATTTTGCATAGAAGGTTTTCTTAAATCTAAGTACCTATATTTTAATCTCATGGTCTCTGATACATTATCATCATCCTTTATATATATAGGTGGCGTCTCTGATTTATTTAAAATTTTCAGCTCTTCTGCCAATACTTCTACTTCCCCCGTTGGAATGTCCTTATTTATAGATTGTCTTTTCCTAACCTTTCCTTTAACAGCTATTACATATTCACCTCTTATTTTCTCAGCTTTTTTGAATATTTCTTGAGATACAGTACTATCACATACTATTTGACATATACCTGTAGTGTCCCTTAAATCTACAAAGATCAAAGAGCCTAAATTTCTCTCCCTTTGTACCCATCCCATTAAAACAACCTCTTTATCTACATCAGATGTTCTCAAATTTCCACACATATTAGTTCTTCTCAAATCTCCCATAGTCTCCCTCATAATACTACCTCCTCAAAAATAAATAATACCTCTCATCTCTGAACTTCAGGGACGAGAGGTTAATTCTCGCGGTGCCACCCTAATTAGGTACTTACCTCGCTTAATCCTTGATAACGCAAATCTAGCGAACAAACCTAAGTTTGTTAACTCAGAGTTGTCTTCATTAAATATTAGTATCGGATTTCCACCTG
>JAAZMG010000004.1 GCA_012798935.1 Tissierellia bacterium
CCTCTTTTATTTCCTCTTTGGTTAACATTTTTTTCACAGGATCACCTACATTATTTCTATATTATAATCGACTATTTCTATTCTACTATCTCCATCTATAAAGTTTAACACATTTGAGATGATTTGATTAGCATGATTGGTGTCATTAGTTACACAAGCAAATCCTATAATAGAAGCCCGCCAAGTATCATTTAAACCTACTTCAGCTATAGATACGTTAAATCTTGACTGAATCTTGCCTATTATGCTCTTTACAATATGTCTTTTATCTTTCAGAGAATTTGATTCATATATATTTATTTTCAAAGTGCATACACCTACTATCATTTATACCACCTCAATAATATATTAATCTAACACTTACTATTCTAATACATTTTACTTAATAAAAAAGGGGACCAAGTCCCCTTTTTTTACTCTAATACATTCATTTCCTTTCCTACTTGTTCAAATATATCTACAGCTCTATCCAGTTGTTCTTCAGTGTGGGCAGCAGTTACCATACATCTAACCCTTCCTGTTCCTCTAGGTACAGTTGGGAATATTATTCCTGATACAAATACACCTTTTTCTAACAACTTTCTACTAAATTCCATGGTCTTAGCTTCATCACCAATTATAACTGGCGTAATTGGAGTTTCACTATGACCTGTATTGAATCCTAATGTGCCAAGTTTCTTTTTGAAATAATCAGCATTGGCCCACAATTTATCCGTATATTCAGTAGATTCCATTAACATCTTAATAGCTTCTATTATAGCCCCTGCTGCTGCTGGTGGTAGAGTTGTACTAAATAATACTGGTCTAGCTCTATGATTTAACCATTCATACATAGTATTAGAACCTGCTACATATCCTCCTACTACTCCTATAGCTTTTGAAAGAGTTCCTATGGAAAAATCTACTCTTCCATGTAAATTAAAGTGATCCACTGTACCTCTACCACTTTCACCTAAAACTCCTGAACCATGAGCATCATCTACGTAAGTCATAGCTTCATACTTTTCGGCTAATTCAACAATTTCAGGTAATTTGGCAATATCCCCATCCATACTAAACACACCATCAGTAATAATCAATACATTGTTATACTTATCCCTATTTTCTTTTAGTACTTGCTCTAAATGGTCTATATCAGAGTGGTTAAATATCTTTCTATCAGCTTTACTAAGTCTTGTACCGTCTATTATGGATGCATGATTTAATTCATCGGATATGATTAAGTCTCCTTTTTCTGTTATAGCTTGGATTGTTCCTGCATTACAGTTAAATCCTGATTGATAGATAAAAGCAGCTTCTTCCCTTTTAAATTCAGAAAGCAAATCTTCTAGTTCTTCATGAATAGACATATTTCCTACAATTGTTCTTACTGCTCCTGCTCCTGCTCCATATTTTTCAACTGCTTCTATAGCACCTTTCTTAAGTCTTGGATGGTTAGCAAAACCAAGATAATTATTAGAGGATAAGTTGATTACCTTTTTTCCATTTAAAATTATTTCAGCTTCATTTGCTCCTTCTAACACTGGTAATTTCCTATATATTCCTTCTTTCTTAAGATCTTCAATTTTTTGTTTTAAATAATTTAATTCATGGACATTTCCCATGGTAATTGATCCCTCCTATATAATTTAGGTTAAATTTCACAAATATAGTATAACATAGATTTAATCATTATTGGTTGTTTTTACTATGAAAATAATTAATAAGCCTTTCCAATTCTAATTTAACATTTTTACCTTTTTCATATTTTAATATATCCTTTACCACTTCCTTTCCGTATTCATAGTCTGTGTTTAAAATAGCCCAAATCGTATATTCTCTAATCATAGGGTTTGGATCTTTTAGCAGTGGTTCTAATAGATTTAAATTATCCTTATCCTTCCTATTGCCCAAAGCAATTATCCCATTTCTCTTTAAAATATTTTTACCTCTCCAACTTCCCGACATAAAACCATATTTTTCTTTAAACTGCCTGTTAGATATAGACAAAAGCTCCTCTATGTTCATATATCCCTTTGTTTCTTTAGGTAAAAATTCTTCGTGATTTCCTATTTTTATATCCTTATTTTTAGGGCAAACTAATTGACAAGTATCACAACCATATATTTTGTTTCCCATTTTAGTTCTTAATTCATAAGGTATCTTGTCTTTAGTTTGGGTTAAATAAGATATGCATTTTTTAGGATTAAATCTATAAGGTCCTTCTAAAGCTCCTGTAGGACAAGATTTAATACATATATTGCAGTCACTACATTTTCCCTCTACTAAAATAGGACTGATTTTAATATCTAGATCAGTTAAAATATATCCTATGAATATAAAGGAACCATATTCATCATTGATAATAGAACAGTTTTTGCCATAATAGCCTATACCAGATTTTTTTGCCAATTCCCTATCTATTAATGGTCCTGTATCTACAAAATATTTGTAACTAAAATCTATTATCTTTTCTATTTCTCCTATAAGTTTTTTCATCCTATCCTTTAAAACTATATGATAATCCGAACCCCAAGTAGATTTTGAAAGAATCCCTTTCAGCCTATAGTCTACCCTTTCATTAAAAGTATTATTATAAGATAATCCAATTACAATAATGCTTTTACAATCTGGAAAAGCAAGCTTTGGATTTATCCTTTTCTCTATGTCCTTTTCTTCAAATTCTGTTTGTTTATTTTCTTTCTCTCTTTTTGCTAAATACCTCTTTATATCAGATAGAGGTTCACAATCTGTAAATCCAATTGTATCTATATTCAATTCTTTTGATTTTTGAATTATATATTCCTTTAAGTCCATAACTAACTCCTTTTAAATTAAATCAATTATATTATACCATTTTAAATTAAATGTTATAATGATAGTAGAATTGGAGGTACAATATGAAAAAGTGGTATAATAAATTCTTTTTAAATGATATTAGAAAAGCAGTAGAAAAATATAGTCTTATTAAAAATAAAGATAATATATTAATAGGTTTATCTGGAGGTAAAGACAGTATCTTTTTAATATATGCATTAAAACTTTTAAGGGAAAATTCCTATTTGGATTTTAATATGGCAGGAATCCATATAGATATAGGCATAAATATAGATATGTTAAAGGTAGAAAACTATTTAAGCTTTATTAACATTCCATATATATATGAAAATATAGATATTAAAGACAAAATATTCGACAACGAAAAAAATCCCTGTTATCCCTGTGCAAAGATGAAAAGGGGTGCTATTGCAAGAATTGCTAAAGAAATGGGATTTAACAAAATAGCCTATGGCCATCATATGACAGATGTAGTAAATACATTTTTACTAAATATTATTTATACCGGTCAATTTCATACTTTTAAACCTAATTCATATAATGAAAAACATAAACTTCACTTAATCCGGCCTCTAATATATGTTAAAGAAGATATAATAGAAAAAGTAGTCAAAGATGAAAATTTACCATTAGGTGATGGAAAACTATGTCCACAAGACAAAAAAAACAAAAGAAAAGATATATCCATTTTAATAAATGAAATCAAACAAAAGTATCCAGACTTTGAGGAAAAAGCAATAAAGGCTATTGAAAGCTCTGGTTGTGAAGATTTGTGGGGATAGGGAAGTATTAAAGGCTTCCCTATCCTATCTACCAATCATCTCCTGCCTTACTTCCTCTGGTACTAAGCTTCCACCAGTAGCCCAACACATATGGGTAATATTTTCATTTTGAAATTTTTCTCCTGTCAATACAGGTCCTAAAAATCCAGCTAGAGCAGAAGGTTCTAAAAATATCTCCTCTTCCTCACATAAGGCTTTGAGAAAATCATATAATCTATAATCGTCAATTGTAAACCCACCAGTTAAGATTTTATCCATGATTTTTCCTACAAAGGATGATGGCCTACCAACTGCTAAACCGTCTGCATGGGTTTTATTGTCTAGTCCAATATCCTTTACTGAAATTTTCTCATGAAGCCCTGATGCAAGACCTAATAACATAGCAGGTGAATGGGTTGGCTCGGCAAAGAAACAATGTACATTATCTCCATACATTAGTTTTAAACCATATGTAACACCACCAGGTCCACCACCTACACCGCAAGGTAGATATACAAATAGAGGATGCTGTTTATTAACTATAATGCCCATATCATCAAGTTGCTTTTTCACCCTCATTCCACCTACAGCATATCCTGTAAATAGATCCTTTGAATTCTCATCATCTATAAAATAACTTTTAGGATCTTCATCAGATAAAGCCCGTCCTTCCTCTACAGCCTTTGAATAATCAGATTCATATTCCACCACAATTACACCTTTAGAACGAAGCATATCCTTCTTCCACTTCTTAGCATCTGCCGACATATGAACTATTACCTTAAATCCAATCCTTGCACTTATAATACCAATGCTTAATCCAAGATTACCTGTACTGCCTACTTGAACTGTATAAGATGAAAAAAGTTCCTTAAACTTATCCTCAGCTAATATACTATAATCATCTTCTAATCTAAGAAGACCACTCTCTATAGCCAAGGTCTCTGCATGTTTAAGCACTTCATAAATCCCACCTCTAGCCTTAATGGAACCAGCTATAGGAAGCAAGTCATCCCTTTTAAGAAGTAATTTGCCATATACTTTCTTTCCATACTCCTTTTCTATACGTTCTTTCATCTTGTTTATTCTTGTAATAGGTGATTCAATCATTCCATCTATTACTTCGGGAAAAACTCTTTTTATATATGGTGCAAATCTTATTAGTCTATTTTCAGCCTCAAGTACATCTTCATAAGAAATTGGTAGTATATCCTTAACTTCATCAAAATTAGTATAATTTTCATTATACCAAATAACTTCTTTTGTAGCTTTCAAATCATCTAATAAAGGAAAATCCACTAAAAATCCCCCTCCCATATTCTCTTTTATTCTAAGTATACAATATATTTCCAATTTATAAAAGCAAAAATAATCCTAAAATATTTACTTACTCTCTTTCCTTTTTCAACAATTCTATTTCTTCTTTATATCCTTCCAATTCATTAGGAGTTTCTAGATAAAATGGTAGGTCCTTTAACTCAGGATGATTAATAATATTTTTAATCCCCTCTAATCCTATGGTTCCCTCTCCTATTTTAGCATGTCTATCCTTCCTACTATTGAATTCCATCATGCTATCATTAAGGTGAATACATTTTAATTTATCTATGCCTACTATATTATCAAATTCTTCTAGCACTCCATCTAAATCATTTACTATGTCGTAGCCAGCTGAGTAAATATGGCAGGTATCTAAGCATACCCCTACTAATTCATTATATTTTACCCTATCTATAATGCCTCTTATCTCCTCAAAAGTATGACCTAGCTCTGTTCCTTTGCCAGACATAGTTTCCAACAAAAGCATTGTATTTTCATTCCCAGTAATTATTTCATTTAAAGCATCTCCAACTCTTTTAATCCCATATTCTGCTCCCTGACCTACATGGTTTCCTGGATGAAAAGTAAAATAAGGTATACCAATGGAATCTAATATTTCATAATCCTCTTTTAATATGCCTTTACCCATTCCATAAATTCTACTTTTATAAGAGCCTAAATTTAAGATATAAGGTGCATGGGCAAGTAGTGGTCCAAAATCATTGTCTTTTAATATTTTTTTCATTTCTTCCACATCTTCCATATCCAACTCCTTAGAAGATGAGCCCCTAGGGTTTCTACTAAAAAATTGGAATACATTGGCTCCTATGCTATGAGCTAATTCAGCTGCCTTTTTATATCCCTTTGCTATAGTTAAATGGCAACCAATATACATATAATCTACCCCCTCTTATAAGTACATTATATAATACCACAAATTAGTGTTTATTTAATTGTTTCTTATATTTCAAAATATGATATAATTTATTTTAGTATTAAATAAAGGAGCATATAATATGTTTAATTTAAAAAGAAAGTCTTTTAAAAAATTTGACTTTATATTGTTCATTGCTGTTTTATTATTGTGTATATATGGAATAGTCATGATCCGATCTGCAACCTTAAGTTTTGAAGATATTAGGGCAACTCGTCCTGTAAAAGTTCAAATCATTTCTACGGTATTGGGTGTTATAGCTATTTTATTCTTAGTATTACTAGACTATCAATTTATAGGTAAATTATATATTCCTATTTACATTGTTTCTGTTTTGATGTTAGTTGCAGTAGCATTATTCGGTATTGGTGGTAAAGACTGGGGTTCTGATTCTTGGTTAAAAATTGGTAGTTTTGTCTTCCAACCTGCGGAAATTGCCAAGGTGGGGGTAATTATATTTTTAGCTAAATATATAGATAAAAATAAAAATGAAATAAACCAGCCCATAGTATTATTAAAAGTACTAGCTTTAGCTGGAATCCCTATTCTTCTTATAGCTAAACAACCAGACTTTGGTACGGCAGTTGTATTTGCTTTTTTTGTTGTAGTTATGTTGTTTGCAGCTGGTATAGATTGGAAATATATAGGATATGCTTTTCTTTTAGGTATTATTAGTTTACCTATATTATGGTTTTCTCTAAAACCTTATCAAAGGGATAGGATCTTTAACTTTTTAGATCCAGAAAGAGATACATCAAATACGGGTTATCAAGCTATGCAAGCAAAGATTGCCATTGGCTCCGGGAAGGTCTTTGGTAGAGGCTTGTTTCAAGGGGTACAAACCCAATTCAATTATATACCTGAAAAACAAACGGACTTTATATTTGCAGTTATAGGGGAAGAATTGGGCCTAATTGGTGGATTAATACTTATATTACTGTATTTTCTTCTACTTTATAGGCTATTCAAAATTGCTAAAAACAGCAAGGACACCTTCGGTTCCTTGATGGTTACTGGTTTTGCAGCTATGTTCCTAATCCATATATGGGAAAATATAGGAATGACCATAGGCCTTATGCCTATAACAGGTATTCCACTTCCCTTTTTAAGCTACGGGGGAACATTTCAACTGGTGAATTTAATATGTATTGGAATTGCATTAAGCGTAGGAGTTCATAAAGAGGGGCTTAATTTTTAGTGAAGGGCGATCTTTCATCGCCCTTTCCAGGAACTCGGACAAGTTACTCGTCCCCTTATTCGACCAAGGTTTGTTTTATATGCTTTAGCTTTCTTAATATTTCATTATATTCGTCATCCAAAGCTTCTATATCATCATCTTTGGAAGGCATGGATAGTTTTCCTATTATCTCTGTCATTCTATATTCAAGCACAGATTTTTTCTCTATTAATTCTTTTAAATCTCCACTATATTTCCTCTTTTTTTCATTTTTCAATTGTTTTAATGTACCATTGAAGATCTTAATTTTTTGTTCTTTTATATATATTATATTGTCTGCTATCCTTTCAATAAACCTTCTATCGTGGGAAACAAATAAAACTGTTCCTTCATACTGAGATATAGCCTCTTCAATGGCTTCAACAGAATATATGTCTAAATAGTTGGTGGGTTCATCTAATATGAGTATATTAAAATCTGACAGGAGTATTTTCGCCAAGGAGGCCTTAACCCGTTCCCCGCCGCTTAGTACATTAACTTTCTTATATACATCATCTCTTTTAAATAACAATCTAGCCAACATAATCCTTATAGCGGTTTCATCATATACACTATCTTCCATTACATTTTGGATTATGGTCTTATCATCATCTAATATGCTTAAATCTTGACTAAAGTAACCTATCTTTGCCCTTTGAGAGGTGCTAATACCCTTTTCCTTATTTAATATCATCTTTAATAGGGTAGTCTTACCACTACCATTTTCTCCTATTAAAGCGGTTTTTTTGCCAGTGTATATTTGAAAATCTCCACCTTTAAATATAGTTCTATCCCCAAAGGATTTTTTGATATTTTTTCCTTCAATGGCTATTTTGCTATAGATTTCATCTCCCAGTATATCTACTTTTATTTTTTCTATATCCTTTACATTTTGTTTTACTTCTAGTTTTTCCAGCCTGGTTTCCATAGCCTTTGCTTTTTTATCCAAACTTCTCCTGGCATTTTGGCTTGCCATCTTGTGAAGTCTTGCCTCAGAATTACCCATCCGTTTTGGTGTTTTTCTCATACCTTTGGCTTTGCTTTTGGTTTCAATTATAGATCTTTCTAGTTTCCTTCTCTCCTTTATATAATTTTCATATTCTAATTCATTGGTTTTTATCTCTAAATCTTTTTGCTCCTTATAATCAGAGTAGTTGCCTTGATATAACTTTATATGGCCATCCTCTATTTCCAATATCCTATTGCAGACCTTATCCAATAGATCCCTATCATGGGATACCATCAACAAAGCACCATCAAAGGCTAATAGCTTTTCTAATAGCATATCAATACCTTCTAAATCAAGATTTGATGTAGGCTCATCGGCAAGGAGTAGATTGCAGTTCTCACTTAAAGACTTAGCTATCTTCAGTCGTGTTATTTCCCCGCCACTCATAAAATTTTGTTTTTTGTTTTTTAGTCCAAATTCGGATATATATTTTCCATCTAATATATCATCCCTTGTACTTTCCGTTTGTTTAATATAGGATATACTGCCAAAGACTTCAATGAAACCCTTATCTGAACTTACATCCTTAGAAATTAAATTCAATAGCGTGGTTTTCCCGCTGCCATTTAAGCCTACTATACCGATTTTATCTTTAGAATACACTTTTAAGTTCTCTATATTAAGGATCAATCTATCTCCATAATACTTTTTTAAATTATTAATATCTAAAACCAACATAAAAAATCCCTCCTATAAAACTGGAAGGGACTATTTATCATCTATAAAAGGATATATAACTATAGGAATTCTAATTTATAGTAAACATAAGTCTACCTACAAAATCCTAGAATATATAATATGATAAATACAATCTCCTCCAGAACATTTAGATATAACAAAACAGCCTCTATTATTAGGCAGAATAAAAATTTGATTAAAATGTTCTTAAAATTTACGAAGATTACATTCTCATTATTATATATTTCCATCCTTTCTTATGTATTTAATGATATAATATCAAATTTATAGTGGCTTTTCAAGTATTCCGGACAAGTTAACCGTCCCCTTGTGCGGAAATCTTTTGTTCCAAAAAACATTTCCTACATAAAGGTTCGTATTCTTTAGATGCGCCAATCTTTATTCGTTCTTGATCTTTGGACTTTCTATTGCTAACCCATCCATCGGTACCACATCTTACACAAACAGCATGGTGCTTGTAAAGATAATCCGAAATAGGCATCAATTCCTTGACTATCTCAAAAGGTGTGCCAGTAAAATCCATATCCAATCCTGCTACTATGACGGTTATATCCTTTTCAAGAAGCCCATTAATTTGTAAAATAATATTCCCTATTTCCCCTCCCAAAAATTGGACCTCATCTATTGCTATTACATCTGGTTTTATTTTATCAACATACTGGATTAATTCATCTATATCTCTAACCAAAATAGCATCCATGGTAGTTAAATCATGGGTTACAATCTGATTATCCTTGTACCTACTATCTACTATTGGTTTAAATGCTATGGTTTTATACTTAGCTATAGTAAATCTTTTAAAATCCTTTTCTAAGCTGGAAGTTTTCCCCGAAAACATAGAACCTGTATGTACTATTAATTTTCCTTTATATTGATGCAAAGTTTCTTCCCCCTTAATTTTAAATTAGCTTTTATTATTATACCATCTTTTTTAGATTTATCCTGAAAAATTAAGTAGATAATCACATAAAAACTTTTAATGAATATTATAAAGTATCATATATCCTATTAAAGGAGAGATGCTCGTGGATAAAAAAAGAATAGTAGAAGTTAAAAATATAGGCATGATTTACCATACCC
>JAAZMG010000201.1 GCA_012798935.1 Tissierellia bacterium
CTTCAATGTATTCTGTTAACTCAGATAAAAGGAATTGTTCTTCCTTTCCCTTATCTTCTAAAAACATTAATAGGATACATAAGAAGCTATATTCCATTTTATCCTGGAAGGTTTCTATACCCATCCAATCTTCCAACTTGCCGGGAATCTTTTCAAGTTTTATTATTTCTGGGGTGATTACTATCTGATATCCTAGTTTCTCTAACAGGAAGGGTCTTATTTTAGGGATTAAATCTCTCATTTTATAATATAGTTCCTTGTTTTGATCCTTTATTATCCAATAATTTTCAAGTAGTATATCTAATTCTTTCACAATGTTATTCTCCTATTCAAAAACAATCTTATATGCAGGCATTTGAAGTTTCCCATCTTCGCAATCTAAAACACAGTTCTCATTATTCTTGGGCAAAATTACTTTAAAGGTTCGACCATCTTCCGTTTTTGAAATTCTATTTGGTGAGCTCATTCCCTTTGTCAGCCACCTTAATAGGGTAACTCGGACATAGGATTCTATTTTAGGAAGCTTAGCAAAATTGATTTGGTTATTTACAATATAATTCTCTATAATACTTCTTTCATGTTTCCGTTCCTTTATGACCTTCTCTAACATTGATTTCTTTTTTTCAAAATTGTTAGGTACAGGGCTTTTATCCCGCTTTTGTCTATAGGTTCTAACTCTAGGTTTAATGGTTACTTCATGGGGACTTTCTTCATAAACTCCACTATTTATACTCTCTGAATCCCTAATTATATTTCCCTTAATATGCCTTGTATTAAATATTCCAAAGGCCAAAGAGGATAATCTATGGGATTCATCAATATCTTCACAATTTAAAAACATTTCGCAGAGCTTTTTGTATTCTTCCTTCCTATTAGCTGCACTATTTCTAGTTTCAACTATTTGAAAGGCAAACCGGGTAATTTTTCGAATTATTTCATTGGTTATATCAAAAAGCTTGCTAGCCTCACTTTCCCTTTGACCATCTCCTAAAAACCAACCTTTTAAATTAATCCATCTTCCATTAATGTTTTCTCTTATGGCTTCTAAGGATACTTCTACATCTATTCTAGGAATAGATTTATTATATTCTAAAACCTTATGAAGCACTTCTTCCTCTTGATATGAATCTATGTTCTTAAGAATGGTCTCTATAGCATAGGAATTTTGCTGCAAACCCTTTATAAAATCTCTTAAATAGTCTATGAATATATCCTTAAATACGAGGAATTCTTTGGTCCTCATCATTTCTTCTGCTTTAACACTGTAAAGATCCCTTATATAATCTTGATAGTTTTGGTTAAGTCTTTTAAAGTCTTCATTGAGGGAATTCCACCAATTACCTACCATGTTTACATCTTCATCTGCCATATTTCTAAACTTCTCTAATTCATTTTTTAATCTTTCCAATAGGGAAGGCTCTAGGGAAGCACTTTCAACCTTTAAATTTTCTAACCTTATAGTCATTCTTTCTATTTCCACGCTATATTCGGATAATTGGTATCTAAACTGCTTATTTTTAAACTCTTCTACTGTTGAAGCTTTTGTGGTATCTTGTATAGGTAAAAGGTTTCCCCATTCTACAAGCACGTCCAAATCTTGTTTACACTGATCCATAGTATAATCCAAAAAATGCTTATTTTTCTTTAGTTCTCCAAAAACCTCTTCTTTATACATCCAATACTTCATCTTTTGATATTGTAGATAAAAATACCTAAGTATAGTTCTATATCTCCAAGTATTTTCCGATGTAAGGTATTTGGTCTCTGTTATTTGCCTAAGAAGACTATCGTTTATTTCCATTGAATCACCTTTA
>JAAZMG010000202.1 GCA_012798935.1 Tissierellia bacterium
CAATAATTTTTTTACCCAAACTAGAGGAATTTTGGATTAAAATATAGGGGAATATTCACTTGACAAATACATTCTTTACATTTATGGTGTTTTTACCTTCACCTCTAATGTAGATTTGTCCATCTACTACTACATTATCTAAATCAATATCCCCTTTTTTAATTCCCTCTGCTAAATACAAATCACCCTTTATATGCATACCTTTTAATGATACATTAGGGGTGTTAATCAATACATTTCCTACTACATCCTTTGAATATCGTCCTTCAGAGTTTATAATATTTCCACTTGCATTGGTGATAAGTTTTGTTACTTCTGCTCTTGTGATTTCGTTTTTAGGTCTAAATGTTCCGTCTGAATATCCTGATAGGTATCCCTTATCCTTAAGAATGCCTACATAATCCTTTGCCCAGTCTGGTATTAGTGAGCTGTCTTCAAAATCTTTTGCTGATTTAGATTTGTCCACATCTAAACCAAAGGCAACGCTTATAATTTTAGAGGCTTCTTGACGGGTAATAGGATTGTTTGGTTTCATGGTACCATCACCATAGCCTCCGGCATAACCAGCTGCTACAGCCTTTGAAACTTCATCATAAAACCAATCCTCATCTTTTACATCGATAAATTTAGTTTCTGCTTTTTTAGAATATCCAAATACATTGTTTATAACTTTAAAAAATTCTGCTCTTGTAATACTCTGGTCTGGTTTAAAGTTTCCATCAGAGTACCCTGATACTACCTCCTTTCCCATGAGATATTGAATCTCTTCTTTTGCCCAGTGGCCTAAAATATCCGTTTCTTCACCAAAGGCAAAAGTACCTAGTGATAGTATCATTACTGCAACTAACAATAATGATATACACCTTTTAAATTTGTTCATCAATACTCCCCTTTCTTTTGTTATTTTAAGCTAATATTTAGAGAAAAAAAGCCACAATTATCTAAGGTTTTCCTTAAACAATTGTGGCTTGAATCCAGCTACAGTTATACTGTTTCTTTCAACCTGCCTTATGTAGTTGTTTGTTAATTATTCCGTTATAAAAACACAACATAAACTATCGTCAAGCACATTGAAGTCTATATAGAAATTAATAACCTTTGACCCTATTTTATCATCTACTATTCTTAAAAAATCTACCTTCTTATCATTTAATATTCTTTTTCTTGAAACTTGTATCAAACATTCTCCATATGTATCGTTTTTTAAATTTTTTTCTAATGGGGTTAAAAAATTTTTACCATATATAGTTATACAGTTTCCAGATATATATGCTTTGGCTAGACTAGGACCTTTGTTAAAGCATTCAGCCATAAATGATTTAAATGAGTCTTCAATACTCTTT
Source organism: Tissierellia bacterium (assembly GCA_012798935.1). Classification (GTDB taxonomy): domain Bacteria; phylum Bacillota; class Clostridia; order Tissierellales; family Tepidimicrobiaceae; genus JAAZMG01. Next base: position 1,344 of record JAAZMG010000202.1, read on the forward strand.
TTAACACTCTTATCTAGAACTTCACAGCTATTACCCATAATACCTAATCCTCCATTAGCTTTTTATATACAAAGACTTATAGGAGTAAATGCCTATGACTTTATAGTCCTAAATTCCTATATCTTTATTATAGCAAATAAATTTATCTATTTCAAACCATTAATGGTAAGGCAACCATGATTTTACAAAAACCTATACCATATATATCCCTATACATTATCGTAAACTAATACTGGATGTAATAGCACTACAATGGAAAATGTAATTTCTGGTATTTATTCATAGGTTGTTTACATAATATATAGATTCTTATATAATGTTCTTTGTTGTAAATAGATGCAGTGGCTGAATCCTAAATTTTTAGGTACGAGGGAACCAACGTAAGGGGTTAATCCCCAAACCGAAAGCTAACTTCGGGAATAAAGTTTAGGAAGGAGTGCATAAAAATGAAAAAAATAGCACATATTTTGCTAATTATACTGGTATTAACGGTATTAGCTACACCAGTATCGGCTAGTGGATATTCTAGAACATTACAATTTGGATATAAGGGAGAAGATGTTTTAAAGCTTCAAAGGTCATTAAACCAAAAAGGCTACTATAATTACAATATAGATGGGATATATGGAAAAATAACAGAAAAAGCTGTTATAGACTTTCAAATAGACCATGGCATAAGAATTGATGGTATTACAGGACCAGAAACCCAAAGGACCTTGTATGGCAGCTCTACACCTGATGTTTACTGGTTGGCTCGAATTATAGAAGCTGAAGCTGGAGGAGAATCCTATACGGGTAAAGTAGCTGTTGGAAATGTAATTCTAAACAGAGTCTATTCTAAAGATTTTCCAAATACTATCTATAATGTTATATTTGAATATTATGGAAATATTCCTCAATTCAGTCCTGTTGCTGATGGCACAATTTACAACACCCCATCTGAAGAAAGTGTAAATGCTGCAAAAGATGCCTTAAATGGTGTAAGGCCCGTTGGAAATTCAACCTATTTCTTTAATCCAAATAAAGCGGCAGGTTCTTGGATTGTAAAAAATAAAAACTATGTGTCAACAATTGGTGGACATGTATTCTATCAATAATGAGTTAGGGATTAATTCCTAACTCATTATTTGTATACCTTTAACTTATTGAATTTTACTTATTTTTTTGTTATAGTGAAATATAATTTATATAATGATTTATAATAAAGGTGGGATACTTTGAAGAGTCAAAAAAGAATTAGGGACTTTGGCCTGTTTATTGGTGGTATGAAGCCGGGGAATAATAATTCTATTACTGATGTTCCTGGTGTCAA
>JAAZMG010000203.1 GCA_012798935.1 Tissierellia bacterium
ACTAATGCAGGGAAATCCACATTATTGAATAAAATTATCCAAATGAATGATGAATATAAAGAGTCTAAAAAGGTATTTGTATATGATATGCTTTTTGCGACTTTAGATACTTCTTTAAGGAGAGGGAAGCTACCAAATGGACAAGTGTTTTTACTTACGGATACTGTAGGGTTTGTTAGCAAACTTCCTACTCATCTAATAGAAGCATTTAAAGGAACATTAGAGGAAGTACGATATGCAGATTTGCTTCTCCATGTAGTAGATGGATCTAATGATGATTTAGACATACAGATTAAAACTACACATAAAATATTAAAAGAACTGGAAGTTCTAGATAAACCAATAATTACAGTATTCAATAAGATGGATAAAACAGATATAGGTAATTTAGTATTTGAAAACAAATATATAGATAAGAAAATTTTTATATCCAGTAAAAACAGCGTTAATTTAGATAAATTATTGGAGATGATTCAAGAAAATTTACCCCAAAAATATAAAGATATTACATTGATTATTCCCTATGATGAGCAGGTTTTAGTTAGTTACTTTTTAGAGAACTATGAAGTAGAAGATATAAAATATAAAGAAAGCGGAACGGAGATAAAATTAAATATAAATCAAATTGATTATGAAAGATATTTTAAATATATTGTTTCTGTTGCAAGGGATAGCATTAGATGATAAAGAAACTTTAAACATTTAGAGTTTTAAAATAAATTGATTGAATAATTAGGTAAGTTTGGGTATGATAATAGTAAGAACAAAAAAGGAGGCTGATTCCAATGATTGTAAGAAATTGTGCAGGTGGTGTGGTTTTCCACGGGGATAAAGTTTTAATATTAAAAAATGATAAAGATGAATGGGTACTTCCTAAAGGAAAAATTCGTAATGATTCTCTTCCAACAGAAACGGCTGTTAGCCGTGTAAAGCATGAAACGGGTGTTGATGCTAATATCGTTTCTACTGCTGGTGAGACTAGTTACGAATTTTTTTCTTTATCAAGAAAGCAAGAAGTATATAATAGAATTATATGGTATGTAATGGAATCCATAAAGGATAATTATAAGATAAATAGGGAAGAAGGATTTAAAGATGGTGGCTTCTATCCAATAGATAAAGCCATTAATATGATTACTTACAGCCAGGATAAATCTCTAGTTAGTTTATCATATAAAAAATATCTTGAGTTTAAGGATTATGAAATGGATGAAATTTATGCTTAATTAGCAATATAAATGAGTCAAGGGTGGATCCTTTGACTCGTTTTTTTATAATCTAGTTATGATATAATTAATTTGTAACAAATGTGTAAGGAAGGGGATAGGAATGGATAATATTTATAGGACAATATATAGATATGGAGAAGATGAAATAATAATCAATAAATCTAGATTTATAGGTTATGCTATGCCTATTGAATCAGAAGAAGAAGCCTTAGATTTTATAGAGAGAATAAAGACAAAACATAGGGATGCTACCCATAATGTATACGCTTATGTTTGCGGTGAGAATAGTAATATACAAAGATTTAGTGATGATGGAGAGCCATCAGGCACTGCAGGTATACCTACACTAGAAGTAATAAAAAAGGAAGACCTTAGAAATGTAGTAGTTGTAGTTACTAGATATTTTGGTGGAACTAAACTAGGAGCTGGTGGTTTGATTAGAGCTTATACTAAAGGGGCTAAGATAGGATTAGAATCTGGAATAATAGTTGAACAGATATTACATATTAAATTGAAAATAAGGATAGATTACACCTTATATGGTGCAGTTGAAAATTACTTAATGACTGAAGGATATATAGTAGATGAGGTAATCTATGATGATGCAGTAAATATCTATGTTTATATTAAATTTTCCCAGGAGGATGTTTTCAAAAGGGCTATTACAGATATGACTAGTGGAAATGCAATTATTGAATATGAAGACGAAGAACATCTACCAATAAAAGATGGAAAGAATTTAAAAAATAGGTCTAACTAGGCCTATTTTTTTTAAACAATTCATATACTCCTATAAAGAAAAGGAAAACGCCGAAATATTTTCTTAAGGAAGTTGAATCTATTTTTAGAGCAAAGATAGACCCAACTATAGCTCCTATAACTCCTCCACCAATAATCCATTTAGCATATTTAAATTCAACACTCTTTTCTTTAATATGTATAACTAATGCTACAATAGCTATAGGTATGAACACAATCAGGTTTATGCCTTGAGCCTCCTGTTGATTAAGGGAGCTAAAAAAGACTAAGGAAGGAATGAGAATAGTTCCTCCACCAATACCCATTCCACTTATTATTCCAGACAAAAATCCAATTA
>JAAZMG010000204.1 GCA_012798935.1 Tissierellia bacterium
GCACTAAAGAGTCAATTAAAGAAATAAGGAAAGCTAAGAAAGAAGGAGGCAATATTACCTGTGAAGCAACTCCCCATCATATTGCCTTATATAACAATGATTATAGAGTAAATCCACCTATAAGGGAGAAAGAGGATGTAGAGGCAATTATACAGGGTATAAAGGATGGCACTGTAGATGCAATAGCCACAGATCATGCACCTCATTCAAAAGAAGATAAAGAGAAAGGTGCTCCCGGGATATCGGGAATAGAAACAGCCTTTTCTATATGCTATACTACTTTAGTCAAATCAGGAGAAATTTCTTTGAATAGATTATCCCAGCTTATGTCTAGAGTACCAGGGGATTTAATGGGTGTAAATAAAGGTAAAATTAAAAGGGGATATGATGGGGATATCGTATTGATAAATTTAGATAAGGAAATAATAATTGATGGAGAAAATTTTGTTTCTAAGGGTAAGAATACTCCCTTTGATAGTAAAAAGCTTTATGGGGAAGTAGTTGCTACTATAAGGAAAGGTGAAATTAAATATAATGGGGGGATAACTGATGATAATAGATAGATTATATGATGAAGTTAATAAAAAAGGGAATGTTTGTGTAGGATTGGATACCCATTTAGATTATGTACCTGAGGAAATAAAGTTAAGATATCAAAATATAGATGATATATTATTTCAATTTAATAAAAGAATAATTGATGCCACTATAGATATAGTTCCTATATATAAATTACAAATAGCTTTTTATGAAGCCTATGGAATAAAGGGATTGACCTCTTATAAAAGAACTTTAGAATATATAAAAAACGAAGGCTCCCTTTCTATTGGGGATATAAAAAGAGGGGATATTTCCTCTACAGCAGATATGTATGCTAAAGCCCATTTTCAGGGGGATTTTGAGGCAGACTTTATTACTTTGAATCCATATATGGGCTTTGATAGTATAACCCCCTATTTAAAATATATAGAATCAGGAAGTAAAGGAATATTTGTACTACTAAGAACTTCTAATCAAGGGGCTAAGGATATACAATACCTGAAAGTTCAAGAAGCAAAGGGAACTATCCCTGGTGCTTCTCTATATTACCATGTAGGGGATAGATTAAATGAGATAGGGTCCAAATATTTAGCCAGTTGTGGATACAGTCCTATTGGTGCAGTAGTAGGGGGAACCCATGTAGATGAAGCAAAAGAGATTAGAGATAGATATAAAAACATGTTTTTCTTAATCCCTGGCTATGGTCATCAAGGAGGAAAAGGAAAGGATGTAGCATTGTACTTGAACAGAGGTAATGGCGGAATAGTTAATTCCTCAAGAGGTATTATTACCGCTTATAAAAAATATGAAGACGGATCAAAAAACTTTGATAACTATGCCAGAAAAGCAGTATTAACTATGAAGGGAGATATAGAAGGTGAAAAGGTCTTATATTAAAGGAATAGTTCACTCTAATACCCAAATAGCTACCAATATATATGAATTAAAAATTAAGTCAGGGGATGGTTCTTTGACTTATTTTCAAGGAAGTCCCGGTCAATTTTATATGCTTAAAAGCTGGAAGCTGGATCCATTTTTATCTAGGCCTCTAAGTATATGTGATATTTCAAATAATATGCTCACTTTTTTATATGAAGTAAGGGGAAAGGGAACTAAAATTATATCCAAATTAAACACAGGAAATACTTTAGAATTATTGGGACCTTTAGGGAATGGATTTAATTTAAACTTGGAAGGAAATATTGCTATTGTATCTGGAGGGATAGGAATAGCTCCTATGATATATCTAATGAAAGAATTAAATAATAATATAGATTTTTACTGTGGTTTTAGAGATGAAATCTATTATATAGATGAAATAAAAAAGGAATCAAACAATATTTATATATCTACAGAAGACGGTTCCGTTGGCCATAAAGGATTTATTACAGAATTATTTATGCCAGAAAAATATAATGTTGTTTTAACCTGTGGACCTATTCCTATGATGAAAAGGGTCGTAGAAATGTGTAGAGGAAAAGGAACTTCTGTTTATGTATCTATGGAGGGTAGAATGGCTTGTGGTTTTGGGGCTTGTTTAGGATGTACTATAGAAACTACTTCCGGTATGAAAAGGGTATGTAAAGATGGGCCAGTTTTCTTGGGGGAGGAGGTAGTTTTTAGTGATTGATACAAAAGTAAGTTTAAATGGAGTAGAGTTTAAAAATCCAGTAATAGCTGCCTCTGGAACCTTTGGATTTGGAAGAGAGTATGGAGAGTATTTTCC
>JAAZMG010000205.1 GCA_012798935.1 Tissierellia bacterium
AGTCAGCAGTGATAAAGGGATATGAAAGTCAGGTAGCTGGTGATGTTGATGTATTAATAGTACCTGATATAACTGCTGGCAATATTCTAGGCAAATCTTTGATTTATTCCGCCAATGCTAAAATGGCAGGGATCATAGTAGGGGCAAAGGCTCCAATAGTTCTTACATCCCGTGGTTCAAGTGCTGAAGAGAAATTTTTATCTCTTGCTTTAGCAGCATTATCTATACTGGAGGAGGTAGAATAACTTGTATAAAGTATTGGCAATTAATCCAGGCTCTACTTCAACTAAAATAGCAGTATATGAGGATACGAATTTATTGTTTAGGCATAGTGTAGAGCATTCTAGAGAAGAGTTAGCTAAGTATCCAACATTTAATGATCAGTACTCTATGAGATATGAGGTTGTAGTAAATGCTTTAAAGGAAAACAATATGGATTTAAAAGAGCTAGACATTATAGTTGGTAGGGGTGGACCAGTAACTCCATTAAAATCAGGAGCATATATAGTAGATGAAATGCTTGTAGACAAAATTATGAAGGATCCATTGGTTCAGCATCCTGCTAATCTAGCGGGACTAATAGCCTATAGGATGGGAAAAGAGCTAAATATAGATGCCTTAATATATGATGCAGTGTCTACTGATGAACTTGAAGATATAGCTAGGATATCAGGAGTAAAGGAAATAGAAAGAAAAAGTTTAGTCCACACACTAAATATGCGTGCTTCTGCTATTAAAGTAGCTAAAGAAATGGACAAGAAATATAAGGATTTAAACTTAATAGTAGCGCATCTTGGAGGAGGATTATCCTTAAGTCTTCATAAAAAGGGTAGGATGGTAGATGTTGTTACAGATCATGAAGGGGCTTTTTCCCCAGAGAGAAGTGGAGTACTACCTAGTGAGGCTTTAGCTAATTTCTGTTATGAAAATGACAAGGATGTAGTAAAACAAATGCTAAGGGGTAAAGGTGGACTTATATCTTATTTAAACACAAATGATGCTAGAGAAGTAGAGAAGATGATTGAAAATGGTGATGAATATGCAAAGCTTATATATGAAGCCCTAGCATATCAAGTTGCAAAGAACATAGGGGAATTATCTACTGTAGTTAATGGATCAGTAGATGCAATAATAATTACGGGAGGGATGGCTTATTCGAAACTTCTTACTGGTTGGATAACTGAGAGGGTTAAATTTATTGCGCCTATTGTAATAGTTCCAGGAGAAAATGAACTTGAAGCTCTGGCAAATGGAGGTCTTAGGGTATTAAAAGGAGAAGAAAAGGTTCATAGATTTCTAGGTGAATAAAACATTTAAACAATTAGGAGGGATTAGATGAAAAAGCTATTAACAGGTAATGAAGCAATAGCTAGGGGTGCTTATGAGGCAGGTGTACTAGTTGCTGCAGCTTATCCAGGCACTCCTAGCACAGAAATTTTAGAAAACATCTCACAGTATAAAGAAATTAAGTCTGAATGGTCTACAAATGAAAAAGTAGCCTTAGAAGTTGCCTCTGGTGCATCTATAGCTGGAGCAAGATCTTTGATAGCAATGAAGCATGTAGGACTAAATGTAGCAGCAGACCCTTTATTTACAATGGCATATGAAGGAGTTAATGGTGGTCTTGTTATAGTAACTGCTGATGAGCCAGAAATGCATAGTTCACAAAATGCACAGGATAATAGATTATATGCAAATCATGCCAAAGTTCCATTAGTTGAGCCAGCAGATAGTGGGGAGTGTAAAGATTTTGTAAAATATGCTTTTGAAATTTCTGAAACCTTTGATACTCCAGTATTATTTAGATTGACAACTAGGATATGTCATAGTAAAGGGATAGTAGAATTAGGAGAAAGGGAAGAAGTTGGAATAAAAGAGTATACCAAAGATATTAAAAAATATATTATGGTTCCAG
>JAAZMG010000022.1 GCA_012798935.1 Tissierellia bacterium
GCATCCATTACAAATTTACCTTTCCATATGGTGTCAGTAAACTTGCCTTCATCATCTACTGGATTTACTACAGGTAAATTATATTTCATCCCTGTATTATAGTCATCCTCTCCAAAAGCAGGTGCAGAATGAACTATACCAGTACCATCTTCCGTAGTTACATAATCAGCTAATGTAACATAAAATGCTTTTTTATCTCCATCTACTTTTATAAAAGGAATCAATTGCTCATATTCTACATATTCTAAATCTTTCCCTTTTATTTCTTCAAGTACCTCATAATCTTCCCCTAAAACTCTATCTGCTAAAACTTTCCCTACATAATATATTTCATCTTCTTGTTTTACTTTCAAATAGATCTCTTCTGGATTAACGGTAACACATACATTGCTTGGTAGAGTCCAAGGTGTTGTTGTCCAAGCTAGAAAATATTCGTCTTTATCTTTTAGCTTAAACTTTACAATTACAGTTTCTGTTTTTATCTCCTCATATCCTTGAGCTACTTCATGAGAAGCTAATCCAGTTCCACAACGAGGACAATAGGGTAGTATTTTATGTCCCTCATATACAAATCCCTCTTTGAAAAACTTATCTAGAATCCACCATACAGACTCTATATAATCATCTTCTAAAGTTACATAAGGGTTATCTAGGTCTATTTCATAGGCCATTCTTGTTGTCATATCTCGCCATAGCTTTTCATATTGAAATACGGAATCTTTACATTTTTTATTAAAGGCTTCTATTCCATATTCTTCAATCTCGTATTTGTTCTTTAAATTTAACTGTTTTTCCACTTCGATTTCAACTGGCAATCCATGAGTATCCCAGCCAGCTTTTCTTTTTACTTGATATCCTTCCATAGTCTTATGTCTACATACTATATCCTTTAGCGTTCTTGCCATTACATGGTGAATGCCAGGCTTTCCATTAGCTGTTGGAGGCCCTTCATAAAACACAAAAGGTTTGTTTTCATCTCTAGTATCTACAGATCTATGAAGTAGGTCTATATTTTCCCAATACCTGGATATTTCTTGTTCTCTTTCACTTACAGGTAATTTTGATAATTCATTAAACCTTTTCAAATTTTTCATCCTTTCTTTATAAAGTAAAAATAATAAAGTCCCTAAGTTCTACTTAGGGACGATTTTTCGTGGTACCACCCAAATTATAGGACAATAAAAGCAACAATATCCTATCACTCATTTAGTATAACGCCATAGACGTAGCATCCTACTTTTTTCAGATGCTATGCTCCAAGGTGATCTTCATAAAAGCTTATTAATAATCTTTCACTAAATGATTATTTCTCTGTAAAATAAGTTCCTTTTACTACTGTCCTTATCATCGCATATAATATTGTATTCCAGGTATTAATATACCTTAATTATAGCCTTCTTGTCAAGTTTTTATATTATACAATTAATAATTTCATCTTTAGAGATCCCCGAAAAATAATATCCTATATCTATAGTATCTAATACCTTTTTTATTTCATCTTCCTTGTACTTAATGCCGATAAATTTGTCCTCTATATTGGAAATTTCACCGCCACCAAAGAAATCGCCATAAAATTTAATAAATTTTATAATTCCATCTTCTACATCTATTTTGGTCTCTACTTTTCCTGCAGAAAACCTTTTAGATTTATCAATATTAAATTCTGGTGATTCGCCAAAATTCCATTCCCAAGTAGAATATCTTTCTTCCATTAATTTTTCTATATTAGCATAGTCCTCTTTTGTTAATTTGTATTCAGCAATCTCCTTGTCTCCTTGAAACATATGATTTAATAAAAGCTCTTTAAAATCCTCTATAGTAATATCTTCCTTTAAATAATCTACTATATTAGTAACCCTGCTTCTTACAGATTTTACCCCTTTAGATACTATCTTATCCTTGGATACCTTTAAAGCTTTTCCTAAAACATCTAAATCCGTATTAAACAACATAGCCCCATGATGAAGAACCTTACCTTTTTTCATGTATTGAGCATTACCACAAAACTTTTTATCATCTATTA
>JAAZMG010000206.1 GCA_012798935.1 Tissierellia bacterium
GCATTAAACTCTTTTGTAAATTGCATAATATTTACTCCATGAGGCCCTAATGCAGTTCCTACAGGTGGTGCTGGCGTAGCTTTGCCGGCTGGTATTTGTAATTTTACTACAGCTATGACTTTTTTCGCCATAAATTTCCACCTCCTCAATCCTATGTGGCTTAACGAGATAAGCTCTACCACCACTAATAAATCTATCTAAAAAGCTAATTAGCTTTTATAAATAGTATTACAACTTTTCTATTTGGTCAAAGTCCAGCTCCACAAGAGTTTCTCTTCCAAACATAGAAATAAATACTTTAATCTTCTTTTTCTCAAGATTAACACTCTCAACAGTTCCCATGAAACTTTCAAAAGGTCCTGCAGTTACTTTAACAACATCCTTTTCCTTTAAGTCTATAGATGGCAAGGTCACATCTTGCACTCCTAAATCCTTAACTTCTTCAGCACTCAATGGAACCGGCTTAGAACCTGGCCCTACGAATCCTGTAACCCCTCTTGTATTTCTTACAAGATACCACGACACATCGTTTATTATCATTTTTACAAGAACGTATCCGGGGAAAAGCTTTCTTTCTTTAACTTCCTTCTTCCCACCCTTAGTGTCGATATATTCTTCTGTAGGCACTATTACTTCAAATATATCATCGATCATACCTCTATTTTCCACCATCTTTTCAATATTAGCTTTTACTTTATTTTCATGACCTGAATAAGTATGGACCACATACCATTTTGCTTTTTTGGCCCTATCTACTCTACTATCAGCCTTATCCGTCATATATTTAGGGACCAAATCGGTCCTTCCCTCCTTCTTGTTACTTCATAATTAATGATAACACACGATGTATTCCTAGGTCTAAAACCCATACTACTAAACCTACAATTCCACTAATTAAAACAACTACCCCTGTATAATTTGTTAGTTCTTTTTTAGTAGGCCAAATAACCTTTTTCATTTCAGCCTTAACACCTTTAAAATATGTGCCTATTTTACCTTTTTTAGCACTGGTTTTAGCTGACATAAACTCACATCCTCACATGATTTTTCTTATCTTATTTTGTTTCCTTGTGCACGGTGTGCGCTTTACAAAATTTACAGTATTTCTTTAATTCTATTCTTTCTGTATTCTTACTTTTATTTTTAGTTGATGTGTAATTCCTTTGTTTACATTCAGTACAAGCTAAGATAATTCTATCCCTCATTTACTACACCTCCCACACCAAAATACATATATATTAATTGCAGTTGTTCACCGGTAGAATAACCCACCATTAACTACATTACTTAGTATAAGCTATCACAAATTAAAAATTATGTCAATAAAAAAATCCTACCTGAATCAAGCTAATCTTTTATAATTTTATCCAGTCTTTAATAATATTATCCTATATTATAACCCTAAAAAAGACTAGATCAAAAGACCTAGTCTTTTTTTAACCTAACTTACCCGATAATCTTAGTAACAACACCAGATCCTACTGTTCTTCCACCTTCACGTATGGAGAATCTTAATCCTTCTTCTATTGCTATTGGTGTAATTAGTTCAATAGTAAATTTTGCATTGTCTCCTGGCATTACCATTTCTACGCCTTCATCTAATTGGATATCTCCTGTTACATCTGTGGTTCTAAAATAAAATTGTGGTCTATATCCGTTAAAGAATGGAGTGTGTCTTCCACCTTCTTCTTTTGTTAGTACATATACTTCTGATTCAAACTTAGTGTGAGGTGTTATACTTCCTGGTTTTGCTAATACTTGGCCTCTTTCTATATCTTCTCTTTGTACTCCACGAAGTAATGCTCCTATATTATCTCCTGCTTGTGCTTCGTCAAGGATTTTTCTAAACATTTCTACTCCTGTTACTACTACTGTTCTTGCTTCTTCTGTCATTCCTAC
>JAAZMG010000207.1 GCA_012798935.1 Tissierellia bacterium
CTGTATCCCTTGACTTAACAGCATTCTATCTCCTCCTTATGTTTTGGTACTAGCATATTACAATTACGTTTCATTATTATCAAGTTAACTTTCACTTATAATTAAGGTCTGATTTATATTAGAAATTCAAGATTTTTAGGGTTAAAAAAACAAGACTCCAAGGGAAAATCTCCCTCAAAGCCTATGGTTTAAATATCATAATGGCGGCATCAAATCCTGCCTTCTTTAGTTTTGCTACTTGGGTTTCTGCATTTTCTCTTACTGAATATGAACCTGCCATTACTCTATATAGAGTTTGGTTATTTGATGTAGATGGTGGTGGTTGGGTCTCTTCCTTATATCCCACCCCCAGCTGTAAAAGAATAGCCTTTGAAATTACTTCAGCCATCTTATCAAACTTACTATCAAATAACCCATTATCCTTCGTATTATCAATAAACCCTATTTCCACCAATACTGCTGGTGCTTTGGTTTCTCTTAATACATGGAAATTTGCTTTTTTAACACTTCTATCCTTGAAGCCAACACCTACTAATTCCTTTTGTATCTTATCTGCTAAACCTTTAGCTTTCGCTGTTTGACTGGTATAGGTGAAAGTTTCTATCCCTTGAGCTGTTTCTGGTTTAAAGGCATTTCTATGAAAGGATATGAAGTAATCATATTTTTTCTTATTCTCCATATCACTTCTTTCCTTAAGACTTAGGGTTTTATCAGTGGTTCTAGTTTCATCAACTAATACTCCATGTCTTCTCAATTCTTTAGCTACTGCTCTACCTAGATTTAATGTATCATCTTTCTCACATCGACCTTTATATATAGCTCCTGGATCTTCCCCACCATGTCCATAGTCAAAGCAAAGTCTCGCCATTTAATCATCCTCCTTCTTTAATTCTATAAATACCTTCTTTAAGCTTTCTGGCACAGGAAGTCCAATCTTTGCAGCATTTTCTACTATGCTTAATCCTTCATTGGAGAGATAGAAAAATATTACAGCGGTTCTAACTGCACTCCCATTTTGGAGAATATAAAAATCTATGATATGACCTATCCCTACAAATATAAAGATGAGTACTTTCTTAAATATACCTTTAAATCCAATGCTACTGGATAGCTTCTTCTCTAAAACAGCCACCATTAATCCTGTTATATAATCAAGTACTACAAAAGCCACAAGTGCATAAAGCAAGCTATCAAATCCACCTAAAAACCAACCAATATATGCACCAATGGCTGCAAATATAATTTGAATGGTATGAATTATATCTTTCATGCATTTTCCTCCTTTCAGCATAAAAAATAGACACCTGTTAGATGTCATCATTTCATGCTTTCAATTTTCAATTCCCCTAAAGCCGATTTAATCTTCTGCGTTAGAGTAGGTAAGCTTTCTCCAAAAATAACATTTAGCTTAAAGCCACCTGCTTCATAAATTTCTGTCACCTCTATAATTCGAGTATCTACAGTAACGCCCCAGTCTTTATTCTTAACTGTTACTATGTCTCCTAATTCCCAATCCCTCTCGTATTCAAATGGCCCTTCTGGAAGTATCTCTGATTGGAAAGTAAGAACTCTTTTATGTTCATTAAGTTTAGCTTCACCTCTCCTTTGCAAATCATCACTATTTTCTAAATCTCTTGCATCTACAAATATGATGTGTTTATCAAGACCAGTAGCATCACTTCCAACTGCTATAACTTCTCTATTCACGCCTTCACCTTGTCCAGCTACAATAGCATAGTTTCCAAAACCCACTAAACTATCTATATATTCCTGAGATTTTACATTATCAAACTCAGGTGAAAATATTACTGTAGGATTTGTATTCTGGCTTACTGAAAAGTTCCTTCCATTATATATGTCAAATATCCACTTCTTTAAATTGAAGTCAGGATAGATATACCAACCTAGTCCTGATAGATTACTTATTATTTCCAACTCTTCTTCTA
>JAAZMG010000023.1 GCA_012798935.1 Tissierellia bacterium
CAAAAGTCTTGTTTTTAACTTTTTTAATCCTTATATTATTAAATAGTATTGTTTTTTCAGAAAATACTGGGGATGTGTATGTAATTCCCATTAAAGGTGAAATAAATAGAGCTACCTATAATTTTTTGAGATCGACATTAAAAGATATTGAGGGCAACTCTCCAAAAGCAATAATATTTGAAATTGATACCTATGGAGGATTAATTGATGAAGCAGAAAAGATAAAGAATCTAATAATAGATTTAAAAACGCCGACTATCTCCTTTGTCAACAATAAAGCTGAATCTGCAGGAGTATTGATTACAATATCCAGCGAAAATGTAGTTATGGCAGAAAGTTCAACCATTGGTTCAGCGGAAACTATTCCAAATACAGAAAAGGTACTATCTATGTGGAGAAGCTTTTTAAGAGATGTGGCTCAGTTAAGAGGAAGGGATCCTAAAGTAATTGAAGCTATGGCCGATACAGATATATATATTGAAGGTATATCTGAAAGGGGCAAATTACTAAACTTAACAGGTAATGAGGCATTAGAATATGGAGTAACAGATTTTATATCTAATGATTATGAAGAAATACTTGCCCATTTTAATATTCCACATAATAGTGTTGTTAAGGTAGAAGAGGGCGTAGAATTAAAAATTGCTAAATTTTTATCTGGTTCTTATATGAGTACATTGCTATTGACCGTAGGTTTTGTGGGGATGATAATAGAAATATTTACTCCTGGATTTGGGATAGGAGGAACTATTAGTATAATTGGATTTGGTTTATTTTTTGCAGGCAATATATTGGCAGGTAATTCCCAATGGACATCTTTAATATTGTTTGTAACTGGCTTAATACTTCTGATAATAGAGGGAATAGTTCCTGGATTTGGGTTGCCGGGTATATCTGGTATAATATTGATAATTGTAGGAACAGTATTAGCGATGGGCAATTTAACCTCTGCCCTTGCATCTATAAGTATAGCTATAATAATTACAACATTCATAACTATTTTATTAGTTAAATATGGAAGACATAGTTCAAGGTTTGACAAGATTATCCTTACAGCCCATCAAAAAAGTGATGAGGGATATTTAAGCTCTATAACTAAAGATGAGTATTTAGGAAAGGAAGGAATAACTGTATCTGGACTTCGCCCTTCTGGGTTTATAGAAATAGATGGAAAGAGGATAGATGCTTTATCCGAAGGCAATTTTATTCCTAGAGGAACTTCTATTAAGGTGGTAAGGGTTGAAGGATCAAAAATAATTGTTAGGAGGGTTTAAAATGGATGGATTTGTTTTCACTATTGGAATTGCAGTGCTGATAATAATATTAGTTATATTGTTTTTCACTTTTATACCTGTAGGATTATGGATTACGGCTATATTTTCAGGTGTAAAGATCAAGATTAGTACATTGATAGGAATGAGGCTTAGAAGGGTAGTACCTTCAAGAATAGTAAATCCTATGATAAAAGCTACAAAGGCAGGATTGATTATAACTGTAGACCAATTAGAAGCCCACTATCTTGCAGGAGGAAATGTAAATACTTTAGTAGATGCTTTGATTGCAGCTCAAAGAGCTAATATTCCTTTAGAGTTTGAAAGGGCAGCTGCTATAGATTTAGCAGGGAGAAATGTATTAGAAGCAGTTCAAGTAAGTGTAAATCCAAAAGTAATTGAAACACCACAAATTGCAGCAGTAGCTAAAGATGGAATAGAAATTATAGCAAAAGCAAGGGTTACTGTTAGAGCAAATATTGAAAGATTGGTAGGAGGAGCTGGGGAAGAAACCATAATAGCAAGGGTTGGAGAAGGTATTGTAACAACAGTAGGTAGTTCAACATCTCATAAGGATGTATTAGAAAATCCAGACTTAATATCTACAACTGTTCTTAATAAAGGATTAGATTCAGGGACCGCCTTTGAAATCCTTTCTATAGACATTGCAGATGTAGATGTAGGAAGAAATATAGGAGCAAAACTTCAAACAGATCAAGCAGAGGCAGATAAGCGTATAGCTCAAGCTAAGGCAGAAGAAAGAAGGGCTATGGCAGTAGCAAAAGAGCAGGAAATGGTAGCAGAAGTTCAGGCTATGAAAGCTAAAGTAGTAGAGGCCGAAGCACAAGTACCTCTTGCTATAGCCGATGCATTAAAAGATGGCAATATGGGTTTTATGGACTATTATAATATGAGAAATATATTAGCTGATACAGATATGAGGGACTCCATATCAAAAATGGCTGATGAAGATAAGAAGCAAGATTAGGGGGGGTATTTATGTTCCCAAGAAGTTTTCTATTTTTTATAATCATAATGATAATAGATATAATTTCAAAAAGTGTAAAAGATAAAAAGAAAATAGAAAAAGCAAAAAACAAAAAAGTCACACCTCCTAAAAAAGGAAGAGAACAGCTTGATAAAAAGTCGATAGAAAAGAAGCCTAAGCCCTTACAAAGAGAAAAAGTTTATAAAAAAGAACCAGAGTGGAAAGAAACTTTTCCCATTGAAAGTTATGAAAATATGGATACAATTGAAAGAATGGAAGGTAGAATAAAAGAAACTAAAACAAAGAAATCAAATGAAAAATTAAAAAAGGACCTTTTAAAGGGTATAATATTTTCTGAAATATTAACTGAACCTAAAGGTCTTAAAAATAGAAGGAGAAGCATATAGGAAATTATATGCTTTTTCTTTTTGCCTTGTAATACTCATATTAAGTTAGGCATAAAATTATTACAAGGAGGGCTATTGATGAAAAATAAAATGGATAATTTTAAATATAATGTATCAGAGGCACTAGAGCTACCCAAAGATGTGGTATTAGATTTGCCTAAGATTATAATAACAGGCAATATAGGGCTTAACATTTCTAATCACAAAGGAATTATTGAATACACACAAGAAATTCTTAGAATTAACTCAAGTATAGGAATAATTAAGATATGGGGATCCAATATGGAGTTAAAAACAATTCTTTCCGAGGAGATAATCGTTGTTGGGCTTATTGAAAAGTTAGAAATAATCAGCTAAGGAGGGTAGATATGCAGGTTATAAAAACATGGAATTATTTAAGGGGATATGTTATTATTAGAGTTGAAGGGCTAACTTTGGAAAGGTTTTTAAACTTAGCTATAACTAGCGATATTTACCTATGGGATATAAAGAGGGTAGACTATACAGTACTAGAAATTAAAGTAACCATAGAAGGTTTCAAGGCCTTAAAGGAAGTGGTGAAACGGGTAGGTTGTAGGGTAGAACTAATAGATAAAAAAGGGGTTCCATTTATACTTTATAGATTAAAACATAGGAAGATGCTTGGATTTGGAATTGTTATTTTCTTAGGATTGTTTATTTTTTTGTCTTCTTTAATATGGAGTATTGAAATAATAGGAAATGAAGAAATAAAAACAGGGGATATTATAAAGGTTCTAGAAAAAGAGAATATAAAATCTGGTATAATAAAGTATAATATAGACAAAGATTATATGAAACATCTATTATTAGATGAATTTAATAATATCTCTTTTTTATCCATAGAGACAAAGGGCACAAAATTAATAATAGAAGTAAAAGAACAGGATTTGCCTCCAGAAAAAATAGACACGGACACACCTTGTAATATTGTAGCTACTAAAAAGGGTGTAATAGTGAAAACCATTGCAAGATGCGGTAATTCAGTAGTGCATAAAGGAGATGTGGTTAAAAAAGGACAAACCCTTATTACAGGAGTGATTTCTGATGAATACTCAGAGGAATATATACTTGTTCATGCAGAAGGGGAAGTTTTAGCTAAAACAGTATATTCATATAGATTAGATGAACCAATAGTAAAGCTTATAGAAGAAGAAACAGGTAAGGTTTACGAGAGATGGGAACTAAAAATTGGGAAAAAAGGAATTCAATTTTTTAAAGGAGATATTCCCTTTGAAAATTATAATGAAACGGTGAGAGAAGTTAAATTATTTCAAAATGGTATCCATCTACCCTTTAAAATATTGGTACATGAATATAGAGAATTAGAAACAAAAGAAATAAAACAAAATATTGACTTTTTAAAGAAATCTACTCATATTAAGGCTGTAGAAAAAGTAAACAAACAACTATCAGCAAAAGTACAAATAGAATCTAAAGATGTAAAATATTATATTGAAGATGGCATACTTTCCACTTATGTTGTTATAGAGGCAATTGAAGATATTGGAGAAAAACAAATTATTAACATAAATTAGAGGGAGGATTAGATTTGGCAAAAGATAAGCAAGAAAGACAAGTATTCATTGAGGATAACCAGCTTATATCAATATTATTCGGGAAGCTAGATGAAAATTTAAAAATAATTGAAAAGGAGCTAAATATAGAAATAGTTTTAAGGGAGGGTAATATTACAATAATTGGAGATGAACTTTTAGCTGAATTAGGAGAGAGGTTAATCCAAAAACTATTGGAAATTATAAAAACCCAGAAGAAATTAACTAAACAAGAATTATACTATACTATTCAACTAATACTTAATGGAAAAGAAGAGAAGATTAAGGATCTTTTAAACGATGTAGTTTGTATTACTTCTTCAGGGAAAAGTATTAAACCTAAAACTTTAGGTCAAAAAAAGTATATAGATGGTATAAAGGATAATGATTTGGTATTTGGTATAGGGCCTGCAGGAACAGGGAAAACCTATCTAGCTATGGCAATGGCAGTAAATGCTTTTAAAAATAAAGAGGTAAATAGGATTATATTGACTAGACCAGCTGTAGAAGCAGGGGAAAGTTTAGGATTTTTGCCAGGGGATTTACAAGAGAAGGTAGACCCATATCTTAGACCAATATATGATGCTTTGTTTGATATATTAGGTTTTGAAACCTATTTAAAATTAATGGAAAAAGGTCTTATAGAGGTAGCACCCTTAGCATATATGAGGGGAAGAACTTTAGATTCTGCCTATATAATATTGGACGAGGCACAAAATACTACTAATGAGCAAATGAAAATGTTTTTAACTAGACTAGGATTTGGATCAAAGGCTATAATAACTGGGGATATAACCCAGGTAGATTTACCTAAGGGCAAAGCATCAGGTCTTGTTACAGCATCAAAGGTCCTTTCTGATGTGGAAGGAATAGATTTTATTTATCTAACAAAAAACGATATCGTTAGACACCCACTAGTTCAAAAAATAGTAGAGGCTTACGATAAATACGAAAAGAAGAAAGATGATAAATAAGGGGGCAACCCATATGGAAAAAAAAGCTGGAAAAGCTAAGAAGACAAAAAAGTTTACAGGAAATATTAAAAATAACAAAATTTACATAAATGGATTATTGCTTTTATGTTTTACAGCAGTTATTTTTTTTATTACCATTCAAAAAGTTGAGACCAAACGGATCAATGTTAAAGTTGGAGATACTGCCCCATTAGAAATTAGAGCCACTAAAGAGATGGTTGATAAGCAAGCAACAGAAAGGTTAAAAAGAGAGGCAGCTAATAGGGTTGAGCCAAGATATAGATTAAGTCCTTCTGTTCAAATGGCTATGAAGACCACAGTAAAAGAATTTTTTGATGATGTTAGAGAATTGCAATTAGTAGATAATATGAGTTTAAACAAAAAGGCTCAAGTTTTAGGAGAAGAATCTAGGATACTTCTCTCTAAAAATGAATATTATATAGCTTTAAAACTTAATCAAGATGAATTAAATGCTTTTGAAAATAATATAAAAGATTTAATCAATCAAATAATGGGTGTAGGAATTAAAGAAGAAGATTTAGAGTATGAAAAGGAAAATATTGAAAAGATATTTGAAAATATAGATATAAGTGATGAGGAAAAACAATTAGGAATATCTCTTCTAAATAATACTATTCAACCAAATAAGTTTGTAGATACAGAAGCAACACAGCGGAAAAAGAATGAGGAAATAGCTAAGGTAGAGCCAGTAATAGTAAAAGAACATGAAGTGATTGTAAGAAAAGGCGATGTTATAGATAGTAATTCCTTGGACCTAATTAAAGAATCTGGATTGTTAAAAGAAAAAGAAGGCTATGATAAAAGAACCGTAATAGGCATCATAGTATTAATACTATTATTACAAATAGTCATATTTGGATATATCTACCTCTTTAATAATGAAATCATGGATGGAAACAGGTTATTGATTTTAATCATAATAATAACCTTTGTTATACTAGTATCAGAAGGTATCTACAATATATCTCCCTTTATAATGCCAGTATCCACTGCAGCTTTACTCATTGCTATCTTGATGGATACAAGGTTATCTTTAATAGTCAATATGTTTATAGTATTCATTTTAAGTTTTACATTAAAGCTGGATGATACTATAATGGCCATGTATTTAATAAGCGGTAGTATTGGAGCTTTTATGGCATCTAAGCAACAACAAAGATATAATATTTTATTAAATGGACTATTAATAGGTGTTGCAAATGTATTAACTATAATGGCCTTCGGGCTGATTAAAAAATTAGAGTTATTAGATATATTAGTAAAAAGTGGATATGGTTTAATAAATGGAGTGTTCTGTGCAGTTTTAACTATCGGCACTTTGCCAATTTGGGAGAATCTATTTGAAGTTTTAACACCTTTAAAGTTATTAGAACTTTCCAACCCCAATCAGCCTCTACTAAAAAGGCTACTCCTTGAGGCCCCGGGGACTTATCATCATAGTATAATAGTTGGAAATTTAAGTGAAAGAGCAGCCGAATCTATTGGAGCTGATCCTCTTATATCAAGGGTAGGAGCTTATTATCATGATATAGGGAAACTTAAAAGACCCTATTTTTTTAAAGAAAATCAATTGGGATTGGACAATCCTCATGATAAATTACAGCCTAATATGAGCACTCTAATAATTACTAATCATACAAAGGATGGTATTGTTTTAGGTAAAAAAAGCAAGTTGCCAAAAGAAATAATAGATATTATAGGACAGCATCATGGTGATACGGTAGTTTCATATTTTTATCATAAAGCAAAAGAAGATGAAACGAAAGAAGTTAAAATAGAAGATTTTAGATATAATGGACCAAAACCCCAAACTAGAGAAGCAGCTATAGTTATGCTGGCCGACTCTGTAGAGGCTGCTGTTAGATCTATTAAAGAACCAAATAAAAAAAATATAGAAGAGATGATAAGGAGTATAATTAAGGGAAAACTAGAAGATAGTCAATTAGAAGAATGTGACTTAACTTTAAAGGATTTAAATCTAATAGCCAATGCTTTTTCTAGTATTTTAATGGGAATTTTTCATGAAAGAATAGAATACCCTAATTTAGATTTAGAAACTGAAAAGGGAGAGGTTTAAATGGAACTATATATTGATAATAGACAAGATAAAGTAAAAATAGATAATAATATTTATGAAATATTAGAAGAGGTTATTAAAGAATGTTTGTTATTAGAGGGAAAGTCGTTAAACTATGAAATAAGTTTATCCTTTGTCGATAATAAAGAAATAAAAGAATTAAATAAGGAGTATAGAAATATTGACAAGGAAACAGATGTACTTTCCTTTCCAATGGAAGAAGAAAATTTTTTAGTACCAATGCCTTTATTAGGAGATATAATAATTTCAGCTGAAAAAGCTTTGGAACAATCTATAGAATATGGACATTCTCTACTTAGAGAAATTTCCTATCTAACTGTTCATAGTATGTTTCACCTATTAGGCTATGATCATATGGAAGAAGATGAAAAAAAACTTATGAGATATAAGGAAAAGGAAGTAATGAAAAGGGTAAAAATATTTAAAGATGGAAGGGGAGATTAAAAAACTAAAATGAGGTCAAGAAGCTTAATAGAAAGTTTTAATTATGCAGTTTCAGGAATTATATATACATTAAGAACAGAAAGAAATATGAGGGTTCATTTTATAATAGCTATTTTAGTCATCTTATTGAGTCTATTCTTTGATTTTTCAAGATCTGAGTTATTATTACTGTTTTTTACTATAACCCTTGTACTGATGGCGGAAATGATAAATACAGCTATTGAGAGAACGGTAGATCTAGTAACAGATGAATTTCATCCTTTAGCTCGGTTAGCGAAGGATGTAGCAGCAGGAGGTGTGTTAATAGCAGCACTTAATTCTTTAGTAGTAGGATATTTACTGTTTTTTGATAGATTAAATCCTTATACTAATTTAGTTTTATTTAAGATAAAAAATTCTCCAATCCATTTAACTTTCATAGCTTTGGTTCTAGTTATACTATTGACAATTGGATTAAAGACTAAATTTTATAGAGGCAGGGGTACACCTTTTCAAGGGGGAACTGTTAGTGGTCATGCAGCCTTATCTTTTTGTATAGCCACTATAATAGCTTTTATAGCCAATAATATGCTGGTATCAACCCTTTCTTACGTAATGGCCTTTTTAGTAGGAGAAAGTAGAATAGAAGGTAGAATACATTCTTTACTGGAAGTAATACTTGGAGCCTTACTAGGTATAATAGTGGGAGTATTAGTATTTCAAATAGCTGGACAAATAGCTGGATAGAGAGGGGAACATATGGAGCTGAAAAAATTTGTTATTATACTTATATTTTTTTTGATACCCTTAGCAACAGGTTGTAACAGGGATTATGTAACAGAGATAGAAGATGAAATTTTAAAGGGAAAAGAGGAAGAAATAGTTGAAGAAGAAAAACCTAAGGAAAAAGTAGGAATACCTTCGCCTATATCGGGATTACATGCATCGGAAGAAAAGGTAAATAGAAGACCTATTGTTATAATGTTTGACAATCATCCAGAGGCAAGGTGGCAAGCTGGTCTTAGTCAGGCAGAGATTGTGTATGAATTTATGGTGGAAGCCCCATATACTAGATATATGGGAGTATACTTAATCAATGAGCCTGAATCTATAGGACCAATTAGGTCTTCAAGGCCTTATTTTATAACCACTTTATTAGAATATGATCCTATATATGTAAGAGTAGGAGGAAGTCCAGCAGCTAAAAAAGATATAATCAATTTTAAAATTGCTGATATTGATGGATTATCTTGTCCAAATAGGGTGTTGTGGAGAAATACTAAAGTACATAAAAAAGCTCCCCATAACACATACACAACTATGAGCATACTTAGAAAATATCAAGAAGAAATAGGCTGCAAAGAGCTAGGGAATTATAAAGAATTTGATTTTCACAAGGTTGATACGGATTTAGAAGGATTTGAGGCAAGTAAAATACTAATCAATTATTATAAAAATAATATAACTCTTTATACCTACAATCCAGATGAGAAGATGTACTATCGTCAAAAGGATGGCCAGCTCCATATAGATGAATTGGATAATTCACCAATTAAAGCAAAGAATATTGTTATACAAGAAGCAAAGACCAAAATAATAGATAAAGAAGGAAGACTTTCCATAGATTTAGTTGGAGAAGGTAAAGGTAAATATATAACCAATGGTAAAGGTATTGATATTAAGTGGTCAAAAAAGTCAAGAGATAATAAAACCTGCTATTACGATAAAATGGGAAAAAGAATAAGATTTAATCCAGGAATAACATGGATTCAGGTTGTAAATATAGAACCAGATATAAATATTGAATAATAAAGAATTGGGGAGTGGTCTTATGGATAAAAAGGAATTGATAAGAAAAGCCATAGAGGCACAACAAAAAGCCTATGTTCCTTATTCTAAATTTAAAGTTGGTGCTGCTTTGGTAACGGAAGAAGGAGATGTTTATACAGGATGTAATATTGAAATAGCCTCTTACTCACCGACTATCTGTGCTGAGCGAACTGCTATATTTAAGGCTATATCAGAAGGAGCAAAAAAAATAAAGACAATAGCTGTAGTAGGGGACTCTGATTTTACTTACCCTTGTGGTGTTTGTAGACAAGTAATACGAGAATTTGGTAAAGATGCTACTATAATAGTCGCTAATTCAGAAGAAGATTATAAGGAATACAAATTGGAAGATCTGCTACCCTATAGTTTTGGACCAGAAGATTTAGAAAAAAACAATCAGGAGTGATACAATGTATAAATCAGGATTTGTAACTGTTGTAGGAAGGCCAAATGTGGGAAAATCCACACTACTAAATCATATAATTGGAGAAAAGATATCCATTATATCGAATAAGCCCCAGACAACAAGAAATAAAATTCAACTAGTATATACTGAACCAGAATTTCAAGTTGTTTTTTTAGATACTCCAGGAATCCAAATGCCTAAAAACAAATTAGGAGAATATATGCTGAAGGTTTCTAGAAGTACATTAGAGGAAGTGGACTTAATAACCTTTATGGTAGATGAAAGTATGAAAACGGGGAAACTAGATAATTATATAATTGAACAATTAAAAAGTATAGAAACACCTATTATACTATTAATAAATAAAACAGATAAGTTAAATAAGGATGAGGTAAACCAGCTTATACAAAAATATAAAAATATGAATATGTTTAAAGATATTATCCCTATATCAGCAATAAATGGGATAAATATAGACAGTTATATAAATTCCGTAAAGAAGCTATTACCAAGAGGACCCCAGTATTTTCCAGAAGATATGATTACAGACCAACCAGAAAGACTTATAATATCTGAAATAATAAGGGAAAAAGCGTTAAAAAACTTAGAAGAAGAGGTACCTCATGGCATTTTTGTAGAGATAGAAAAAATTTCTGAAAGAGAAAAGAAAGACTTAATAGATGTTCATGCTATTATATATTGTGAAAAGGAATCTCATAAAGGCATAGTAATCGGTAAAGGTGGAAAAATGCTAAAACGAATTGGTAAGGAAGCAAGGACAGATATTGAAAGATTATTAGGTAGTCAGGTAAATTTACAACTATGGGTAAAAGTAGAGAAAAATTGGAGAGAAAAGGAAGGTAAGGTACGGCGTTTTGGTTATAAATAGAAATGGAGCAAGGGGATGCAAATAAGAACAGAAGGAATAGTGATAAAAGAGCTTCGATTTAAAGAAACTAGTAAAATATTGACTATATACACTAAGGATTATGGAAAGGTTCATGCTATGGCAAGGGGAGCTTATAGACCTAAAAGTCAATTAATAGCTAATACCCAGCCTTTTTCCTATAATGAATATCTTTTTTTTAAAGGTAGGAATTTTTATTATATAAATCAAGGGGATATTATAGACTCTTTTTATTCTATTAGAGAAAATATTAATAGAGTAATGTATGGCTCATATATATTAGAATTAATAGAGTTATCAACCTTAGAGGAAGATAAAAATGAAAAATTATTTTTACTTTTACAAAAAGGATTAACTGTATTGTCTGAGCTTGATGAAGATTTTTTAAAATTTATAATATCTTATGAGTTAAAATATATTTCTTTTTTAGGTTATAGACCTTCTTTAGATAGATGTGTAGTTTGTAACAGAAAAAGTTTTAAAAGTTTTAAATTTAGTATAAATAGAGGAGGAATAGTTTGTTCTAGCTGTTTTTCTACAGAGCCTTGTTGTGAATATATGGATATAATCATGTATAAAGCAATGAAAGCCTTATTATATACACCATTGGACAAAGTATCTTCTATAAAAATTCCTAAAGATACTACGTTTAAATTACATGAAATTATGGTAAAATACATATTGAATAGGATAGAAAGAAAAGGATTTAATTCATTAAATATGTTAAAATCAATGAAGAATAATGGAGGGGTTTAAATGGATATTTCATTGGAAAAAATTGATACAGTAGTAGCTAGGACTAGCGCTACCTTTAAAGAAGCAAAGGAAGCTTTAGAAAAGACTGATGGTAATGTGGTAGAAGCTATCATTCTTATAGAAGACAATCAAACCTCTTGGACGGATAATATGTCTGATAAGGGAGAAAGGATGGTCGATAAAGTAAAAGAAATACTCCGAAAAGGGAATGCAACTAAGATTACAGTTAAAAAAGATGGAGAAATTATAATGAATATACCGGTAAATGCAGCTGCATTAGGAACTATAATTTCAGCACCCTTAGCATTAGTTGGAGTAGGCACTGCTCTTTTATCAAAATGTACTATTGAAATTCAAAAAGAGGATGGAGAGGTAATTAATATAAACAATTTAATGGAAAAGGATAATGAAGACAATCATTAAAGATAGTAACAAAGGATAACTATATTGACAAGCTTTGTATTTTTTGTTAGATTATTAATTGTATAGACAATCTAAATCTAATATGCTACAAAGAAGAAAAAGAGTCAATATGTGTATACAGATGGACTAGGGTCTATGAAAGGTACTTCTGAGCATATTTTAGATCGGATGCCATTTTGGTATCAAGTAGGGTAAAACTGCAGAAGCAACCTTTCATCCCTATAGAATCCTATAGGGATGTGAAGGTTTTTTATTTTTTTAACGAAATTTATTTAAAATGTGGGAAATGAGGAGGTTTAATTTATGTACTTTCAGGAACTGATGCTGAAATTACTAGAGTATTGGGGCAATAAAGGATGTATAATATTAGAACCTTATGATATTGAAAAAGGTGCAGGGACCATGAGTCCACATACATTTTTAAGGGCCTTAGGGCCTGAACCCTGGAAAGTAGTATATGTAGAACCATCAAGGAGACCAGCAGATGCTAGATATGGGGAAAATCCTCACAGAGTATATCAACATCATCAGATGCAGGTAATATTAAAACCATCACCAGAGGACGTGCAAGACCTTTACTTAGATAGTCTAAAAGCTATAGGGGTAGACCCTTTGGAACACGATATTAGATTTGTTGAAGATAATTGGGAAGCACCTACCTTAGGTGCCTGGGGATTAGGTTGGGAAGTATGGTTAGATGGTATGGAAATTACTCAATTTACTTATTTTCAACAGGTAGGAAGTATCGATTGTGATTTAGAATCAGCAGAACTTACCTATGGGTTAGAAAGAATAGCTATGTATCTACAAGATGTAGACAATATATTCGATATAAAATGGAATAAGGATATGACTTATGGGGATATATTTAAAAAGGCAGAATATGAACATTCAGTGTATAGTTTTGAAGAAGCAAATATAGAAACATTAAAACATTTATTTGATATATACGAGGAAGAAGCTAAAACTAGTATAGAAAAAAAGTTAGTTATTCCAAGTTATGATTATGTTCTAAAATGTTCTCACACGTTCAATGTACTAGATGCTAGAGGGGCTATATCTGTAACAGAAAGAACCCATTACATTAAAAGGGTTAGATCCTTAGCTAAACTAGTTGCATCTACATATATAGAACAGAGGGAAAAATTAGGATATCCTCTATTGAAAGAGGGGGGTATAAAAAATGAGTAACAGATATTTATTAGAAATAGGAACAGAAGAATTACCATCTAGATTAATAGGCAATGCACTAAATCAGTTAAAGAATAATACAGAACAAATGTTAAAAGATGAAAGAGTAAGATATGAAAAGATAGAGACTTATGCTACGCCAAGAAGGCTGGTTCTTTTAATAGAAGGATTAAGAGAAAAACAGGATACCTTGGAGGAAACAGTTAAAGGACCAGCAAAGAGGATTGCTTATGACCAAAACGGCGAACCAACAAAAGCTTTACAGGGATTCATGAGGGGGCAAAATATAGGACTAGAGCAAATTCATATAAAGGAATATAATGGAGAACAATATGTATATGGAAATGTAATAAAAGAAGGTAAAGAGACTTACGAAATACTATTAGATAATATGGCAAGAATGATAAAATCTATAACTTTTCCAAAATCCATGAAATGGGGTGGAAAAAACTTAAGGTTTGCTAGACCAATTAGATGGCTAGTATCTATTTTAAACGATAAGGTAATACCTTTAAACTTAGAAGGAATACAAGCTAGCAACATTACTAAAGGTCATAGATTTTTAGGGAGTAATCACATTGAAATAAAATCAGTAGATGAATATTTTGATATCTTAAAAGATAATTATGTTTTAGTAGATCAAAAAGAAAGAAAAGAGATTATAAAATATGGTTCAGAGAAATTAGTGAAAGAAAAGGGAGGAAATATACTAGAAGATGAGGATCTATTAGACGAGGTTACTAATATTGTAGAATATCCAACTCCTATAATTGGAAGAATAAAAGAAGAATACTTAGGATTACCTAAGGATGTACTAATAACTCCGATGAAGGAACAACTTCGATTTTTTCCTGTAGTAGATGATAAAAATAGGTTATTACCCTATTTTATTACCGTTAGAAATGGGAATGATAAACATATAGAAACAGTAACAAAAGGAAATGAAAAAGTTTTAGACGCTAGACTAGAAGATGCAAAGTTTTTTTACTATGAGGATATAGAACTTCCACTAGAGGATTATGTAGAAGATTTGAAAGGTATTGTTTTCCAAGAAGAACTTGGCACTTTATATGATAAAACTATTAGAGTGCGCAAATTAGCTAAAAAAATAGGAAATTATTTAGAAGTTGGTGTAGAGACACAAAAAAATATAGATAGAGCCGCCTATCTTTCAAAAGCAGATTTAGTAACTAAAATGGTTACTGAATTTACAGAACTACAAGGGAAGATGGGAATGGAGTATGCAAAACAATCAGGAGAAAATGAAATTGTAAGCACTGCCATATATGAACAATATCTGCCAAGATTTGCAGGAGATAAGCTACCAACAACTACAGCTGGAGGTGTTTTAAGTATTGCAGATAAATTAGATACTATAGCAGGCTCTTTTGCTATAGGAATTCAACCGACAGCCTCCCAGGATCCTTATGGTATTAGGAGGCAGGCTTTAGGCATAATCAATGTAATATTGGATAAGAAATTAAACCTTAGTTTAGGTGAGATAATAGATTTTGCCTTATATATATATGTTGAAGAAAATGGTCTTGCCTTTGATTATAAAAAAACAAAACTTAAGATCATTGAATTTTTCAGTGGGAGAATTAAGAATATGTTTATTGATATGGGCATAAGATACGATATAGTAGATGGGGTAATAAATACTGGAATTGATGATATTTATGATTTAAAGGTTAGAGCTGATAAATTAAATGAATATATAAAAGAAGAAGGATTAACGGATGTATTATTTACATTTAACAGGGTTATTAATTTAGCTGAAAAGGCTAATTCAACCGAAGTTAAAAGAGATATGCTAGTAGAGGAAGAGGAAATAGAGCTGTACGAAGCTTTTAATAGTATTGAAGAAAAGGTTTTAAACTGGTTAAACAAAAAAGAATATGATAAAGCATTAGAGCAACTTATGATTCTAAAGGAACCTGTTGATAATTTCTTCGATAATGTAATGGTAATGGTGGAAGATGAGGATATAAGAGAGAATAGATTAAACCTTCTAGGAAAGATATCTGAAACTATGCTTATGATTTGTGATTTATCAAAATTAGTTAAATAAGCCCACTTTCTGTGGGCTTATTTGCTCAATAATAAAGGGGTGGTGATCCAGATCCAGTTAAGCGAAAGGCAGAAAAAGATTATAGATATTGTAAAATATAATGAACCTATTACTAGTGAAAATATTGCAAAAAAATTAGAACTTACAAGAGGTACTCTCCGCCCAGATTTGGCTATACTTACTATGTCGGGAATATTAGATGCAAGACCAAAGGTAGGGTATTTTTATACTGGGAAAACAGCTTTTAGTTTTATATCAGAAAAAATTCAAAAAATCAAGGTATCAGAAAGAAAGTCAGTACCAATAGTAGTGGACGAAGAAACTTCCGTATATGATGCAATAGTAACTATGTTTTTAGAGGATGTAAGCACTATTTTTGTTATATCCAATGGTTTTTTTACAGGAGTAGTATCTAGGAAAGACTTTTTAAAGAATGCTATTGGAGGATTGAACCTACACAAAACACCTGTAGCTGTAATTATGACTCGAATGCCTAACATTGTAGTAACCACTTTGGAAGAAAGTGTTTTAGATGCAGCTACAAAGATAATAGAACATGAAGTAGATAGCCTTCCTATAGTAGAAGAAGTAGCAAAGGACAATGGAGATAAAGCTTATAAGGTAGTAGGAAGGATTACTAAGACTACTATAGTTAGAATCTTTGTTGAATTAGGAAATAATGAATAGGGGGGAAATAATGGATAAGGGAATTACAATATATGTATTATCAGACTCCATTGGAGAAACTGGAGAACAAGTAGCAAGAGCAGCAATAAGTCAATTTAACCCTGAAAGATATGAAATACGAAGGTTTCCATACATTACAGAAAAAGATCAAATAATAGAAGTTTTTGAAGAGGCAAAAACAGAAAGAAGTATAGTCATATATACAATAGTAATTGAGAAACTAAAAAATTTTGTAATTGAAATGGGGACTGTATTTAACATACCTGTGGTGGATTTAATGACACCAGCATTAAGTGCTTTAGAAAATGTATTAGAATATGAACCTAAAAGAGAGTCAGGACTTATAAGGAAACTAGACGAAAAATATTTTAGAAAAGTGGAGGCAGTTGAATTTGCCGTAAAATATGATGATGGAAAAGATACAAGAGGTATTAAAAAAGCGGATATTGTACTAGTAGGGGTATCAAGAACCTCTAAAACCCCTTTAAGCATGTACCTGGCTCATAAACATTTCAAAGTAGCTAATGTCCCCTTAGTACCAGAGGTACCTGCACCTGAAGAATTATTTGCCAAAGATGTCAAAAGGGTTTTCGGACTTATAGCTAATCCATTTAAATTAAATGAAATAAGACAGGAACGGCTTAAATCTTTAGGATTAAGTAATAATGCTAACTATGCAAGTATAGAGCGAATAAATTTAGAACTTGAATATTCTAAGAAGATAATGGAAAAACTAAAATGTACAGTTATAGATGTATCAAACAAAGCAGTAGAAGAAACAGCAGGGATAGTAATTGACTATATGAAGGAGAATTTTGGAGAGGAAATTTTAGATTAGAAGTGTTGTATGCTCAACACTTCTTTTATTTGTAAACAGTTTATTTCCAAGGAAAAGAAAGGCTCTCTATCTAACTTTTACAGTTGTTGGAAAAAATAAAATATTAAAAAAATAAAGGATTATAAGAACTTATGTTGTATATATATATCAATACCAATTATTTATAAAAGGGGTATAGATAATGAATATACGTATTCAAATAGAGGAGTTGGAAAAGAACACCCTATCAAAATATGCTACTTTAAGTAGGGATACAAGAGGAAGAAAGGTTAAAGAAGAAAAGTGCATTGTTAGGACAGAATTTCAAAGGGATAGGGATAGAATAATCCATTCCAAATCTTTTAGAAGACTAAAACATAAGACTCAAGTATTTATAGCTCCAGAAGGTGATCATTATAGAACTAGATTAACTCATACCTTAGAGGTTGCACAGATATCAAGAACTTTAGCAAGAGCTTTAAGGTTAAACGAAGACTTAGTAGAAGCTATAGCTTTAGCTCATGATTTAGGACATACTCCCTTTGGACATACAGGAGAAAATGTATTAAACAGACTACATTCTAATGGATTTAAACATAATGAACAAAGCTTAAAGGTAGTAGATTTTCTAGAGCATACAGAATTAAGAAAGGGTTTAAACTTAACCTATGAAGTTAGAGATGGAATTTTAAAACATACAGGAGATAAAAAACCTGAAACCTTAGAAGGGTGTGTTGTAAGGATTGCGGACAGAATTGCTTATATAAACCATGATATTGATGATGCTATTAGAGCAAAGATAATTAAAAGGGAAGAATTACCTAAAGATTGTTTAAATATACTAGGAATGTATCATGGTGAAAGAATAAACACTATGATATTAGATGTAATACAAAATAGTTTGGGTAAGAACAAGATATCCATGAGTGAGGAAGTAGGAAACTATACAGAAAAGTTGAGAGACTTTATGTTTGATAAGGTATATTTAAACAAGGATGCAAAGAAAGAAGAACAAAAAGCTAAATATATAATAGAACAATTATATAATTACTATATAGATGACTATTTTAGGTTGCCTGAAGAACATAGAAAATTATATAAGGAAGACGACTTTACAAAGGAAGATATAATATGTGATTATATTGGAGGAATGACGGATAGATATGTTGTAAACTTATTTAGCGATATATTTATACCTAAACCTTGGGAAAAATATTAAAAAAAGAAGGATTATTTTAATTTTTGTCGAATATATGTAAAGTGCTTTCTTATTTATATAAAAATGAGAAAAGCAAGGTGGTAGTCTATGGCAAATATTATAAATGATGATATAATTGAAAAAGTTCATGACAGTAGTGACCTAGTTAATATAGTGTCTGAGTATTTGTCTTTAAAAAAAACTGGTAGTAACTATATAGGTTTATGTCCTTTTCATAATGAGAAAACTCCATCATTTACTGTATCTGAAACAAAGCAACTTTTTCATTGTTTTGGATGTGGAGAAGGAGGAGATGTAATCTCCTTTATTATGAAAATAGAAAATTTATCATTTGTAGAAGCAGTGAAGTTTCTAGCTGATAGGCAAGGCATACCCTTAGGTGAAAGCAAGAAAATTGATAAGAAAATAATATCAGAGAAAGAAAAAATATATAGAATAAACAAAGAAGCAGCTAGGTTTTATTATTATAATTTAATTAATAATGAAAAACCTTTAAGGTATTTAGAAAGTAGAAATATTAACAAAAAGGTATTAAATCAATTTGGACTAGGATACGCTAAGAATAGTTGGGATAGTATATATAAACACTTAAAGGGAAAAGGATATAATGAAGAATATATAGAAAAGGCAGGGCTAATAGGTAGAAGGAAAGATAATACTGGTTATTACGATAAGTTTAGAAACAGACTTATGTTTCCAATAATAGATACTAAAGGTAGGATTATTGGATTTGGAGGTAGAGTATTAGATAATTCTATGCCCAAGTATGTAAATTCTCAAGATACCTTAGTATTTACAAAGGGGAATAATCTATATGGATTAAACCTAGTTAAAAAATATTCGGATAGAAAAAGAATAATATTAGTGGAAGGATATATGGATGTTATATCATTATTTAATAATGGAATAAACTATTCAGTTGCTAGCCTTGGAACTGCTTTTACACAAAACCAAGCAAAGCTATTAAAGAGGTACGGAAAAGAAGTTTATATCTGCTATGATTCAGACAAGGCAGGAACAAATGCTACTGTAAGAGTATTAGAAATATTGACAAAGGAAGGGGTTAAGCCAAAGGTAATAGTACTTCCACCAGGACAGGATCCAGATGATTTCATAAATGCAAATGGATTGAAAGAATTTGAAAAACTTTTGGATAAAACCTTAAATTATGTAGAATACAAAATATTCATAAACAAACAAAAGTATGATCTATCTGATATAGAAGGTAAGATTAAATTTACCAAGGAAATAGCTAAAACTTTGGGAGATTTAAAGAGTCCAATTGAAAAGGATGTATATATAGATAAAATATCAGAAGAAACAGGAATATCAAAAGAAGCAATACAAAAAGAGATATTAGGAAAGAATTATAGTCAGGACAGAAGATTTTACAAGGACAAGTATATTAATACCAGATATAGGAATAATAAGAATAAAATAATGCCTATTAAAATTGTATTAGAATCAGCTCATCTAACTGCAGAAAAAACTTTAATAAAATTAATGATAAAAAATAGGAATTATTATGATATAATAAAAAAATATTTAGCCAAAGAGGATTTTTTAAATTATGAGTGTTATGCTTTAGCAAATATTATTTTTGATAAGTATGAAAACAATGATCAATTACTAGGTTTGAATTCTTCAGTCATACTAGAAGAGTTAAAAGTTGAAGATAATATTGATCCCCTTATCATAAATGAAATTATGGACAAAGATATTGACTTTTTGCCTGAAGATAAAGTTAAATTAATAGAAGATTTGATTGGAACAATTAAATACTCTAAGTTAAAAATGGAAAGAAAAGATATAATTAAGGAGATTCAAAGGATTGAATCCAAAAAAGATAAGGATGAAGGAGATGTAGGTAAATTCAAATCATTATGCTTAAAATTAACAGAATTAGACAAAGAGCTAAAATCCCATATATAAATACTTGGAAGGGAGGGGGTTCAATTGGTTCAAAAGCATAAGGGTCTTAAAGGAGAACAAAAAGAAAAAATTGAAGCCATAAAAAAATTGATAGATAAAGGTAAAAAAAATGGTATGTTAACATATAAAGAAATAATGGATTCATTGGAACAGATTGATCTTAATGTAGAACAAATAGATGATATTTATATAAGATTAGAAGAGATGGGAATTGATATTGTAGGAGAAAAAGAAGAAGATATGCTCCTGGATACTGAGGATCAGGATAGTGATATAGATGATGATACTGATAAGGTTATTTCAGCACCTAAGGGTATAAATGTAGATGATCCTGTTAGAATGTATCTAAAGGAGATAGGCAGAATACCTTTATTAACAGCAGAAGAAGAAGTAGAATTAGCACAAAGAATGGAAGCAGGAGATCCATTGGCAAAAAAACAGTTAGCAGAAGCCAATCTTCGCCTTGTAGTAAGTATTGCGAAGAGATATGTAGGTAGAGGCATGCTATTTTTGGATTTAATCCAAGAAGGAAATTTAGGGCTAATGAAAGCCGTTGAAAAATTTGATTATAAAAAAGGATATAAATTTAGCACCTATGCCACTTGGTGGATACGTCAAGCTATAACCAGGGCAATTGCTGATCAAGCTAAAACTATAAG
Organism: Tissierellia bacterium; assembly: GCA_012798935.1. Lineage (GTDB taxonomy): Bacteria > Bacillota > Clostridia > Tissierellales > Tepidimicrobiaceae > JAAZMG01. The sequence goes on from JAAZMG010000023.1 coordinate 20,655, forward strand.
GATTCCAGTTCATATGGTAGAAACAATAAATAAACTTGTAAGAATTCAAAGACAGTTAGTGCAAGAATTAGGCAGGGACCCGACTCCTGAAGAGATTGGTAAAGAGATGAATATGGAAGTAGAAAAGGTTAGGGAAATTATGAAAATTGCTCAAGAACCTGTATCATTAGAAACACCAATTGGTGAAGAAGAAGATAGTCATCTTGGTGATTTTATAGAAGATGATAATGCATTAGCTCCTGCAGAGGCAGCAACCTATATTATGCTAAGAGAACAATTAATAGATGTACTAGATACCCTTACTCCAAGGGAACAAAAAGTGCTAAGATTAAGGTTTGGGCTAGATGATGGAAGAGCAAGAACCTTAGAAGAAGTAGGTAAAGAATTTGATGTTACAAGAGAAAGGATTAGACAAATAGAAGCAAAAGCTTTAAGAAAATTAAGACACCCAAGTAGAAGTAAAAAATTAAAAGATTTTTTAGAGTAAATTAAAGATTCGCTTCCTGCGAATCTTTAGTTATAAAAAGAATTTGAACTGAAAGGAAGAAAAGTGTGAAACTATCAAATAGATTACAGGCAATAGCTAATTTTGTTCCAAAAAATACAATAGTGGGGGATATAGGGACAGACCATGGATATATACCAGTATATTTAATAGAAAATAAAATATCTAAAAAGGTAATAGCCACAGATATTAGTGAAAACTCCTTGGACAAGATAATCCAGTATGTAAAACTAACTAAATATGAAAAGGATATAGATATTAGATTAGGGGATGGACTTGAAACAATAAAACCTTTTGAAATAGATACGGTTATAATAGCAGGTATGGGAGGCTTGCTTATTAGGGATATACTAGACAAAGACAAAGAAAAAAGGGATTCTATAACATATTTTATTTTACAACCAAATATAGCCACCAAAGAGTTAAGAGAGTATCTATATGAAAATAATTTTGAAATAATAGATGAAAAGATAATAAAAGAAGATAAAAAATTTTATGAAATAATCTATGCAAGAAAAGGTAAATCCTATATAGCTGAAGATATATACTATGAAATAGGGGAAAAACTAATATTGAACAAAGACCCTTTATTAAAAGAATTTATAAACAATAAAATTGAAAGGGCAGAAAAAATATTAGAAGAATTAGAAGATAAAGAAACACAAAAATCTATGGACAGATACAAAGAAGTAACAGAAAAGATAACAAAATTAAAGGAGGTGCTACAGGAAATTGAAGGCAATTGAAATAATAAATTTATTAAATAGGTGGGCTCCTTCTTACTTAATAGATGAATGGGATAATACAGGTTTTCAAATAGGAGATCCGGAAAAAGAAGTAAAAAAAGTGCTTGTATCCTTAGATTTAGATAGGGAAGTATATAAAAAGGCGGTAGAGGAAAAAGCACAGATGATAATTACTCATCACCCAATAATATTTAAACCTTTAAAAAAATTAACTAGACTTAACTATAAAGAAAAGTTAATATATGATATTATAAAAGAAGATATTGTAGTTTATAATGCTCATACTAATTTAGATTTAGTAAAGGGTGGTGTAAATGATACCTTAGCAAAAGTTTTAGGTATTAGAAATACAGAACCTTTAAAAATTTCTTACGAGGAATCCTTATACAAATTAGTAGTCTTTGTACCCAACAGTTATGCCCATATAATTAGAAAAGTTTTAGGAGATGAAAAAGCAGGATGGATTGGAAATTATAGTCACTGTACTTACAATATTAAAGGAGTAGGCACCTTTATGCCTCAAAAAGGCACTAATCCATTTATAGGTAAACCAGATATATTAGAAGAAGTTGAAGAAACTAGAATAGAAACTATAGTAGAAAAGAGAAATTTAAAGAGAGTATTAAACAAAATGATAAAATCCCACCCTTATGAAGAAGTTGCCTACGATATCTATCCATTAAATAATAAAGGTAGAACTTACGGATATGGTAGAATAGGGGAAATTCAAGAGATATCATTATTAAATTATTTAGATAGGGTAAAGGAAAGTTTAGATTTAGAATATCTAATTGTTTATGGTAATATGGATAGAATCATTAAAAAAGTGGCTGTTTGTGGAGGAAGCGGATCTTCCTTTATCTATGATGCATATTTAAAGGGAGCTGATATATATATTACAGGAGATATAAAATATCATGAAGCTCAATATGCCAATGAATTAGGATTAACAATAGTAGATGGAGGTCACTACAATACAGAAAAAGTAATATTACCAGTAATAAAAGAATATTTAGAACATAAATCTTTAGAACCAATTGAAGTAAAATTGTATACTAAAAGTAGTCCGCCTTATGCAGTTTATTAAACTTAATGGAGGTGGGTAAATGGAAGATATTGATTTGTTATGGCAACTTCAGGATTATAGTAATACCTTAGAGAATATAAAGAATAATCTTGAAGAAATTGCAAATGGCAATAAGATAGGAATTATGGGTGAAAAATTAAACCAGTCAGAAAAAAGGTTAATGGAATTAGAAGGAAGAATGAAAAAGAGTGAAGACAAATTAAACAAAAGTAATTCTACTTTAAAGGAATATGACTATCAGTTACAGATAATAGAAAAGGACTTATATGAAGGAAATATAACTGATTTAAAACAGTTAAGTTTTTTAGATAAGGAAAGGGAAATAGTAAGAAAGGAAATAGAAGGAAAAGAGCTAGAGATTCTTACACAAATGGAGGAGTTAGAAGATTTAAAAAAGGAATTTATTGAAATTGAAGAGGATTTTAACGCTTTAAGAAAAGAGTATACTAAATTAGTAAAAGGATATAAAGTGCTAATTGAGAGATTTAAAGAAAAAGCTATTAAAGTAAAGAAGGAAATGGATGAAATATCATTAAAAGTTGATAAGAATCTTCTTAAAAGATATATTCAAATAAAAAATAGTAAAGGGAATGCTGTAGTAGA
>JAAZMG010000208.1 GCA_012798935.1 Tissierellia bacterium
AAATATTTTTCAATAAATTGTTAGCAGCCCTACTAGCTATGATTTTACCTTTTATTATGAATGGGCTGATTATGATATTGGCATTAGGAATTTCCCATAATTTAAGGATATTTTATTCAGTTAAACAAATTTTAGTGTGGATGCTGTTAAACATATACTATCAATTACCTATATTAAGTTTTTCCTTACTATTTGGAATTATTACAGGAACAACTATTTCTCAAGTAATATTAACAGTTATATTTTTAATATTTCCAGTAGGATTTCCATTGCTAATAGCTTATAATTTAGAATATTGGGAGATTCACTGGATGGCTAATAATATTGGAAACTTTCGGATTAGAAGCTTTTTAGGTAAAATACTTATGGACTATAGTATATTAGGTGTTTTTGATAGTTATAATTATGGTATAAAACATTATATTTATTATATAATACTGTCTATAATTTTGATTATAATATCAAAGATATTATTTGATAAAATTAAGATGGAAAGAAGTGGTGAAACTTTAGAATTTGAAAAGACAGAAGGATTTTTCAAATTAGGAGTATCTGTTTGTACAGCACTTTTGATGGCATTGATTTTGGTTTGGTTTTCTGATGGATTTATCTATGATTACTTTTTTAATAGAGCTTTATTATTGATTATAGGATATATTATTGGTGGAGCAATAGGTTATTTTGTGGCTAAATTTAGTATTAAATTTAATAAAAGTAAGGCATAGTAGGGGAGACTTTTAGTCTCCCGTTATTTATGTCAAAAATAATATAAATGTTGGGAAAAATTGAAATATATGATAATATTAATAATATAGAGATTGAAAAGGAGGGGATCTTATTAAAGTTATTATTATATTAAAAATATTACTATCATGTATTTTACTTTTTATGTTTTTTGACAAATCAGCTCCTTTGCATTTTTACTTCATTTTAGGTGGTGTTATTTTATTAGATATGCTATATTACATATTTAAAGATAGGACAGACACTAAGAAAAAAATCGAAATAGGGATAGAGGAAGTAGCAAATGGAAATTTGTCTAAGAAATTTGACACACAAGATAAAGCATATGATAAAGTAACAGAAAATCTTAATAAAATATTAGACAACTATAGAAGTGCTTTATCGCAAATTTCATATTCTTTTCAGAAAGTTTTAGGTATAACTAATGAATTAGCTTTAGCCACTAATGAAACTAATCAATCCATTAATGAAGTAGCTCAGGCAATTGAAGAGATTTCCATAGGTGCTGAAGAACAAAAAAACAAGGTGGAAGAGTTATTATCTATGAATAACAATTTAAAAGTACTTTCTCAAGAGATTACTGAAGAAAATAAGAAAGCTAAAGAACAATGGAATGAAACTAATAATTCTTTTATTGAAACTGGGCAAACATTAGAAAGTTTAACTACAAATATGGAAAACAGAATGAATAGAAATCAATCACTGATAAAAAATGCAGAAGTTATTTCCAAAAATGCGGATGAAATAAACAATATTGTAGATATGGTTAAAGACATATCTGGACAGACTAATCTATTAGCTTTAAATGCAACTATAGAAGCAGCAAGGGCTGGGGAATATGGGAGAGGTTTTTCTGTAGTTGCTGATGAGGTAAGGAAATTAGCGGAGATGACTGAAGAGGCAACCGACAAGATAAACTATATGGTTGAAGAGTTTGCTCAAGATATAGATAAATTGTTGGCTAATTTAAAAGATGATATAATTGAAGAACAAAAGGACTCTAAATTAGTACGAGAAACCCAAATATCTTTTAAGGACGCAGATAATTCTCTTAATACAATTAATAGCGTAATAGAAGCGACAAATAGAAAAATGGATAATCAATTAAAAGAATTGGATATAATCATAGAAAACTTACAAGTAATTACTACCATATCGGAAGAAACTGCTTTAGGAACCCAACAGATTTCTGCCTCTATAGAAGAGCAAACAGCTATAACTGAAGATATAAGTAACAACGCAGCAAATCTTAATATTATGAGCAAAGAATTTGAAAAGAAGATTGAATACCATTCAAAAGTTGTAGTAGATCAAGAATTGCTAGATAAAATAATAGCATCTAATCTTAAAGTGGTAAAACAAGTAAGAGAAAATGTTGATATAAGAAGTTTAAATTTGGAAGCTCACCAGAAAGTTTATAAGGATGTAATAGACAAAAATGCTGATATAGAATTGATATATTTTTTTGATACCAATGGTAAATTGATATCTGCCAGCCAAGAGGTTGAAGATGTTGATAGAAGAAATAGGCCTTGGTTTATTGGAGCATTGAAAGAAGAAATATTTGTGTCAGATTTTTATCTCAGTATTGATACAGATAAAGTTACTATCACTATATCAACTCAAATAAAAGATATGGACAATAATCTTATTGGTATAATGGGATTTGATGTTACAATAGAAAGTTA
>JAAZMG010000209.1 GCA_012798935.1 Tissierellia bacterium
AGAAGTTAAGCCTTTCAGCGCCGATGGTACTTGGGTGGTAACGCCCTGGGAGAGTAGGACACTGCCAGATACATAAAATATGAAAGCTCTATTTCGTAGGTCGAAGTAGGGTTTTTTTTATTGTTTAAAATTAGTAATATTATGAAAATTACTGTTGCAAAAATATTTTTATAATAGTATAATAAAACTTAATACTTTAATAAATTAAATAACTATCAAAATAAACTAATCAAAAGATACAAGAGGAGAATAAAAATGATTGTATTCAATATATTAAAATCAAATATACAACTTCATCATCATAGGTAAAGGGTTTGTATTTTGAGCTAATTATAGTTCATAGGTACAATCCCTAATTGTGCTTGCCTAAAGGGCATCACCAATTATAAAACATCTATTAAGATTGTTTTAGTTTTAGGGATTGTACCTATGATGACGGGATAAAAGATAAAAAGAGGAGTCATATAGGTATATCTATATGGCTCCTCTTTTTATTATCCATATTATTAGAAAGGTAAGGTGAACAAAATGAAATATTTTAGAATTGAAGATGAAATCAAATACCATAAGAAAAGATATAAGCTAAAAAGAGAAATTGAGGATATGTTCCTTAACGAGGGTTATTCTCATATTGATCCACCATCCTTTGAAAGTTTGGATAATTTCATGCCTCTTTACAAAAAGATAAAAAAGGAATCTATGGTAAAGGTGCTAAATGGAGGCTCAGATGTATTAGTATTAAGACATGATAATACTACTAACATAATAAAAAATCTTATCCCTAGATGGGAAAAAGGAATGGAGCTTAAATTATTTTATAATTCTACAGTATTTAGAAATAGCCCTAATTCAAATATTAAAGGGATAAAACAGTTAGGGGTTGAACATTTGGGAGGTACGGATTTAAAAGCTGATATAGAAGTAATATGCTTAGCATTAAATATTTTGAATAGATTTAGCCATGATTTTATATTGGAGATATCAAATAGTAAATATATTGATGGACTTTTTGAATCTATGAATATAGATGAAGCTGAAAAAAGGCAACTAAAAGATCTTATTTATCGAAAAAACAGGTTTGAATTAGTAGATTATACAAAAAAATCAAATCTGCCAAAAGAGATTCTTGACTGTTTATTAAATATATTTGAACTTCAAGGGGATATTTTGGAAATTGTAGATAAGGCCCAGGATTATTATACAAATAAAGATATGGAAGAGGCACTACAAGAATTAGTAGTTTTAAGGAATTTTATTGAAGAAGAAGGATATTTAGAATATGTTTATTTTGATTTATCTATGATTAAAGAATTAGGCTATTATGATGGTGTAATATTTAAAGGATATTATCCAAATTATTTTAAAGACATTATAAGTGGAGGAAGATATGATTCCTTTACAGAATATTTTGGACAAAAAGTTCCAGCCATGGGGTTTTCATTGGATTTAGATGAATTGACTAAAATATGCTTTAGAAGGGGAGGTGAGTAAAATAGATTGTCTAAATATAGCTATTTCGAAGGGTAGAATTGGAAAAGATGCTTCTAAGATATTTAAGAGAATTGGGTTAGGGGATTCAATAGATATTGATTCTAGAAAACTGATCTTTAAAGATAAACAAAATAAAATTAATTATGTATATGTAAAGCCTTTAGATGTAATAACCTATGTGCAAAATGGAGTTTCAGATCTTGGAGTAGTGGGAAAGGATATTATTTTGGAAAAAGATAACGATGTATATGAAATCTTGGACCTAGGATTTGGAAAATGTAAATTTGCCATAGCTGGCATGAAAGACCAAAAGATTTATTGTAAAGACGAGTTACTTAGGGTTGCAACAACGTACCCAAATATAGCTAAAAAATATTTTGATGAAAGAGAGCAGAAGATCCAATTAATTAAGCTAAATGGATCTGTGGAATTAGCACCATTAGTAGGTCTTTCAGATGTAATAGTAGATTTAGTGGAAACAGGTAATACATTAAGAGCCAACGGACTGGAAATAATGGAGGAAATGTTTGATATAAGTGCTAGGCTTATATGCAACAGAATAAGTTATAGATTTAAATATACTAGAATTGCCAAATTAGTCGAATCTTTAAAGGAGCTGGAAAATTAATATGATGAAAATTATAAGAACTTCAAAGGATAGAAGGTTTTTAAAAAAGCTTTTAAATAGGAATCAATTAGAATTTGATGAGGTGAATAAAAAAGTAAGTGATATTCTATCCTGTGTTAGGGCCAATAAAGATAAGGCTTTAAGAGAGTATACCAAAAAATTTGATGGAGTTTTATTGGAGGATTTTTTAGTATCTGAAGATGAAATAAAGTTAGCTTTTAGTAATATAAGTATGCAATTAAAAGAAGATTTAATAAAAGCTAAGAAAAATATTGAAAAATATCATAAAAAGCAGTTGAAAAACTCTTATTTTATTCATGAAGAAGAGGATATTATACTAGGTCAAATTATAAGACCTATAGAAAAGGTGGGTATTTATGTACCAGGTGGAAAAGCTGCTTATCCTTCTACGGTTTTGATGAATGTCCTACCTGCTAAAATAGCAGGAGTAAAGGAAATAATCATGATCACTCCCCCTAATAGAGAAGGTAAAATAAAGGATTCTATTCTTGTAGCAGCTTCTATAGCTGGAGTAGATAAGATATATAAAGTAGGAGGGGCACAAGGCATAGGGGCTTTAGCTTTTGGAACGGAAAGCATACCAAAGGTAGATAAAATAACAGGCCCAGGTAATATCTATGTAGCCATGGCAAAAAAGCAACTTTCCGGTTATGTGGGAATAGACATGATAGCAGGCCCTAGCGAGATTTTGATAATTGCAGATAGATGGGCTAATCCTAGATATATTGCAGCTGATTTGATTTCCCAAGCAGAACATGATGAGATGGCAGCTTCTATATTGATAACATGCTGGGAGCCCCTTGTAGATAAGGTATTATCCCAAATAGAATTGCAAATTCAGCAACTTGAAAGAAAGGAAACCATAAAGAAATCTTTAAATAATTATGGTGCTATTATAATAACAGATTCTATAGAGGAATCTATAGATATAGCCAATGAAATAGCACCAGAGCATTTAGAAATATTGACAGAGGATCCTTTTAATATATATAAAGATATTAAAAATGCAGGAGCTATTTTTCTAGGAGAATATTCACCGGAGCCAGTAGGAGACTACTTTGCTGGTCCTAATCATACTTTACCTACAAGCTCTACTTCTAGATTCTCATCTCCCTTGTCCGTAGATGATTTTATAAAGAAAACTTCACTAATATATTATAGTGAAAAAGCCTTGATGAAGTCAAAGGATTCTATTATGAGAATAGCACAAGAAGAAGGTTTAACTGGTCATGCTAATTCAGTAAAAATAAGATTTGATGAGGTGTAATATATGGAATTGGTTAAAGAAAATATTAAAAAATTAAAGGAATATAAAACAAACAAAGTGTCCTATAGAATAAAGCTGGATGCTAATGAAGGAAAGAACTTACTTTTTCCAGATATCCAAAAAGAAGGAATCAGTTTTTTAGAAGGATTTAATATAAATCTATATCCTGATAATGATTCGTTTTTATTAAGATCCGAAATAGGAAAATATTTAAATATAAACCCTAACAACATAATACCAGGAAATGGTTCTAGTGAAATGATAGAACTTGTTATGAAAACTTTCATCGATAAAGGTGATATTATTTTAAGTTTTGTTCCCACCTTTAGCATGTATTCCATATTTAGCCAGATTTATTCTGGTAGATTTATAGGAATTAAAAGCAATGAAGATTTTTCTACGAATATGGATACATTGATTAAAAAGGCTAAAGAAGTAAATCCTAAAGTTATATTTTTATGTAATCCAAATAATCCTACAGGCTATTTGACTAATAAAGATGAAATTAAGAGACTTTTAGATAATACGGATTCTATTATAGTAGTTGATGAAGCCTATATGGAATTTGCAGAAGGTTCTATGGTAGATGAGGTTTTAAAATATAAAAATTTGATAGTATTGAGGACATTATCCAAGGCATTAGGGCTTGCTTCTATAAGATTAGGCTATATGGTGTCCAACCAAGACATAATTGATATTATAAATAAAGTAAAATCTCCTTATAATTTAAATGCTATAAGTCAATATATAGGTATAAAAGCTTTGAAAAATAGAGAAAAGATATTGGCGTATATAGAGGAGGTAAAAAAAGAAAGAAGTTATCTATATGATAATTTAACTAAATTTCCAATAAAACCTTATGAATCCAATGGTAATTTTATATTCTTTAAATCCAACGTGACTGGGCTTGCTAAAAAGCTAGAGAAAGAAGGAATACTGATAAGAAGTTTTTCTGGAGATTTAGAAGGTTACTATAGGGTTACTGTAGGAAGTAGATGGGAAAATGAACAATTTATAAAATCGTTAAAGGAGATATTTAAAAATGAGGAAAGCTAAAATAGAAAGAAAAACCAATGAAACAGATATTTTAGTAGAACTAAATATAGATGGAACAGGTCAAAACCATATAAGTACAGGTATAGGATTTTTTGATCATATGCTTAATTTAATAGCTTTTCATGGCTGTTTTGATTTAAAGGTAATTTGCCAAGGGGATTTATATATAGATGACCATCATTCCGTAGAGGACATAGGTATAGCCCTTGGACAGGCATTTTATGAAGCTTTAGGTGATGGGAAGGGTATTAAGCGATATTCAAGTTTCCATATACCTATGGATGAAGCTTTATGCCTTACAACTGTAGATATAAGTGGGCGGCCTTATTTAATATTTAATGTTGAATTTGAGGTAGAAAGATTAGGCAATATGAGCACTCAAAATTTTAAGGAGTTTTTTAGAGCTTTTGCTTATAATGCAGGTATTACACTCCATATAAACTTATTATATGGGGAAAATGATCATCATAAGATAGAGGCAGTATTTAAGGCTTTTTCAAGGACTTTAAAGGAAGCTTCAAAGATAGTATCGGAGGAGATACCATCCTCTAAAGGGATCTTATAACTTAATAAGGGAGATGATAGTATGATAATTTTACCTGCAATAGATATTAAAGACAATAAATGTGTAAGACTTTCTCAAGGGGATTTTAATAAGATGAAAATATATTCTCTAGATCCTCTTGAGATGGCGTTAAAATGGCAAAATGAAGGAGCTACCTATTTACATTTAGTGGATTTAGATGGTTCTAAAGATGAAAATCTAGTAAACCAAAAATCCATAGAAGATATTATTAAAGGAGTAAATATACCAGTTCAAATAGGTGGAGGAATAAGAAGTGAAAGAAAAGTAAAAAGACTTTTAGAACTAGGAGCAAGTAGAGTGATTTTAGGAACTATTGCAGTTGAAAATATAGAACTTTTAGATAGACTAATATCCATATACGGAAATGATAAAATTGTAGTGTCTATAGATGCTAAAAACGGTAAAGTTGCAACTAGGGGTTGGAGAGTTATAAGTGAAATTGATTCTTTGGTTTTATGTAAGAGGCTAGAGGAAATTGGGGTGAAAACCATAGTTTATACAGATATATCAAAGGATGGCATGTTAGAAGGCCCTAATTTTAGCATATATAAGAAATTAAAGAAAAAAACCAATCTTAATATTATTGCCTCTGGAGGAATATCCTTTATGGAAGATATTAGAATTCTTAAAGAGATGGATTTATATGGTGCAATAATTGGAAAAGCATTCTATGATAATTTGCTGACATTTAAAGAGGTGATGAAATGTCTCAAGTAAGGATAATCCCATGTCTTGATATGGTAAGTGGGAGGGTAGTAAAAGGGAAAAAGTTTGAAAATATTGTTGATGTGAACAGTCCAGATGTTTTGGCTCAGTATTATTGTGAATCTGGAGCTGATGAGATTGTGTTTTATGATATAAATGCTTCTATTGAAGGGAGAAAAACAGATCTTGAATATATAACCAAAATAGCTTCCAAAACAAACATACCATTTTGTGTAGGTGGAGGGATATCTTCTATTGAAGATATTGAAAGATGTATAAAGGCTGGAGCTGACAAAGTATCCATAAACTCTGCTGCTATAAAAAATCCAGATTTGATAAAAGAGGCAGCTACAAAATTTGGCAGTAAAAGCATAGTTTTAGCTATTGATGTAAAGAAAAACAAAGAAAGCTCTTGGAATGTATATCTAAAAGGCGGCAAAGAAGATACAGGTTTAGATGCAATAAAATGGACTAAAAAGATAATCCATTTAGGAGCAGGAGAAATAGTAGTAAATAGCATAGATGGGGATGGAACAAAAGAAGGATATGATATAGAGCTTTTAAAAAAGATAAAAAGCACTGTCAATGTACCTGTTATTGCATCAGGGGGAGCTGGTAGTTTTAAGGATTTTTATGATGCAATTAAGCTGGCAAAGGTTGATGGGGTTTTAGCAGCATCTGTATTTCATTTTGCTGAGATTAAAATTCATGATTTAAAAAGATATTTAAAAGACAGGGGAATTTCAGTAATATATTAGGAGGACTGTTATGGATATTAAAAATATATTAGAAGAGATAAAATTTGATAATAAGGGCTTAGTACCTGCCGTGGTACAGGATATAAAAAGTAAACAAGTATTAATGGTTGCATATATGAACAAGGAATCTATTGAAAAAACTTTTGAGGAAGGTCTTGTTCATTATTATAGTAGGAGCAGGGAAAAATTATGGAAAAAAGGAGAAACTTCAGGAAATATTCAGAAACTTAAAGGATTTTATTATGACTGTGACAAAGATAGCATTTTAGTATTGGTAGAGCAGGTAGGGGTAGCTTGTCATACAGGAAATTATTCGTGTTTTTTTAATGAAGTACTTAAAGAAGAAAGTGAAGAAGTAGATATTATTGAAAAGCTTTATTCTATACTGGAAGATAGACAACAAAATCCTAAAGAAGGCTCCTATACAAATTATCTATTCAGAGAAGGTTTAGATAAGATACTTAAAAAAGTAGGAGAAGAAACTTCTGAGGTAATAATTGGAGCTAAAAATAAGAATAAAGAGGAGTTAATCTATGAAATAAGTGATTTAATATATCATATTTTAGTTCTTATGGTGAATGAAAAAATATATATTGAGGATATAAAAGGGGAACTTATTAGTAGGAGAAGAAGTTAATATTAATGTTTAAAAAATATTATAAAAAACCTTACTCTTCAAAGGAGTAAGGTTTTTTGTTATAGTATAAGCCTTCCTGATAATAGAATTAATTATCAGGAAGGAGGATTTAAAATGAATAAAAGCTGGCTCAAAATTACATCTATATATATAGGTACGGTAATAGGTGCAGGTTTTGCTTCTGGGAGGGAAATAATAGAGTTTTTTGGGGTCTATGGATTTAAAGGAATTTATGGGATGGTTATATCGGGGATATTATTTGTTTTAATAGGCAGTTTACTTCTTACAAAGATATACAACAAAAAAATCAAAAATTTTAATAATTTGGTAGATAGTTTATTTGGTAAAAAAATTGGTTTTGTCATAGATACTATTATAATTTTTTCCTTGTATACAGGATTTAGTGTAATGACAGCTGGGAGCGGAGCTATATTTAAGGAAGAATTAGGACTTTCATTCAATGCTGGAACTGTTGTTATGGTAGTATTTTCTTTTATAGTTTTTTTATTTGATTTGGAAGGTTTATCTTTTATTAATTCCATACTAGTTCCGTTACTTATTGTAGGTATAATATTTATATCTTTTTATTTAAATATAAGAGAAGATTATAGTTTTTCTAATATAGAAGGAGTCAGTTGTACAAGAAAAGGAAATTTTTTATCCTCATCTCTTTTATATGTAGGTTCCAATTCTTTAATCATCATAGTAGTATTTTCATCTTTACTTCCTATGATAAATAGCAAAAGAACAGCTATTTTAGGTGGGTTAACAGGGGGATTTATATTGTCTATCCTTGGAATATTTATATTAACTTCTATGCTTATATACTATAATGAAGTGTGTAACTTGGATATTCCTATGTTAAAAATATGCAGCTACATAGGAGAAAAATATAGGAAGCTATATGCTATTATCCTTTGGATTGCTATGTTTACAACTGCTTTAGCCAATGGATTTGGATTTATGAATAGAATACATGAAGAAAAAAACAGGCTACTAATTACTGGTTTGTTTTGTATATCCGCCCTCCCATTAGCTAAATTAGGATTTTCCAACTTAATAGGAATATTGTATCCTTTATCTGGATTAATAGGTTTTATAATTATAATATTTGTTTTGATAAAATAAATATTAAATTCAAAGTATATTATCTATTTGTGGTAAAATATTCACAAGGGAGTTGATGAAATGCCTTACATAAATATAAGTGGTAAGAATATCTTTTATAAAGAATATGGTAATGGTGAGCCAATAGTGTTTTTAAACGGGGTTATGATGAGCACAAATAGTTGGTCTCTTTTTATTAGGATTATATCTAGAGATTTTAAAATGATAGCTGTAGATTTGTTGGATCAGGGTAGGTCTGATAGCTGTGAAAATGGCTACACTATAGATAAACAAGTTCAAATTTTAAAAGATTTTTTGAAAGAGCTTAAAATTAAAAAAGTCCATTTAGTAGGTATGTCCTATGGAGGAAAGGTAGCTCAATCTTTTACTATAAAATACCCAACCAAAGTAAGATCATTAATATTATCCAATACAGATAGTTATACTACAAATAATATAAAAAAAATAGCTAAAGAATGGGATTGTGCAGCATCTACCCTTGATGAAACAATGTTTTATAATGCAATAATGCCTTATTTATATTCTTGTGATTACTATAAAAGAAACTATATAGAAATGAAGAAAAAGGAGAAGGTGCTTTCAAAGGTAATAGATAGAGAATGGTACCTTAGATTTAAAAGGACTTTAAATAGTATAATAAACTATAATATATCTGACCAGATTAAAAATATTAAAGTACCTACTTTAATTATTAGTTCAGAATTTGATGCTATAACTCCAATTAAATATCAACAATTTATTCATGAAGAAATAGAAAATTCTAAATGGGTAATTATAAAGGATTCAGGCCATGCATCTATGTACGAAAAACCGGAAGAATTTATATCCATAATAATGGAATTCTTAGATGGTTTATACAAAAGGTAAATATTTATTATCATTTTCTTTAAATTTTTTCTTTAAGTAGTTTTCTATAATCCTTATACCGGGAGCTATTTCATCATTAGAGGCTGCTCCAAAACTAAGTCTTATATAGTTGGTATATATACTGTCATCAATGAAAAATATTTTACCAGGAACTATAGCTACATTGTTTTCTTCACATTCATTATAAAGTTCTATAGAGTCTATATCTTTAGGCAGCTTAAGCCATACACTAAGACCACCATTAGGGTCAATAAAGGAGATATTATATTTTTCTAGCCTTTTTAATTCTTTGGTCATAGTATTATATTTTTTTGTATATACTTCTTTTATGGTTTCCATATGTTTTTTCCAATAGCCTTTCCTTAAATACAGGTCAAAGGCTCTTTGTAAAAATCCAGAAGAAGAGATATCTGTAGTATGCTTAGCCCTTATAATATTTTTAAAAAGATTTTTTGGTACTGTCATAAACCCTATTCTTACTCCAGGCATGAATATCTTTGAGAAGCTTTTAATATATATAACCTGGTCTAGAGTATCCATGGATTTTAATGGTAATCTTTTATTTCCATCATAATTTAAATCTGTTAAGAAATCATCTTCAATAATATAAAAGTTATGTTCTTTACTTAGCTTAAGAAGTTCTCTTTTTTTATCCTCACTATAAGAATAGGTTGTAGGGCTTTGATAATTGGTCATCATATATAAAAACTTAGAATTATATCTTTTAATATGTTTGCTTAATACATCTAAATCCAATCCATCTTCTAACATAGGTATTCCTATTATTTTAGCTCCTCTTGATTGAAAAGCCGCTATAGCTCCCGAATAGGTAGGGTTTTCAACAAAAATACAATCTCCTTGAGAGATTAAAGCTTTAGAGATTATATCCAGCCCTTGTTGTCCACCAGAAATTACTTGGATCTGGTCTTTATCTACTTTCATTTTATAATTTTCATATAAAAAGTTAGATATAGATTCTCTAAAAGGTTCATATCCCTTTATTTCTGGATAGACAAAGGCATTTCCCTTATCTCTATCCAATACCTCATCTAGGCTTTGTTTAAATTCGCTAATAGGAAATATATCGGGGGTAGGTGAAGCAGAGGCAAAATTAATACTACCCTTTGATAGTGGAAGAATGCCTCCTATCATCAACTCAATATCTCCTTCTTCAATATAAGGCATATCCATATTATAACCAGGTTTTCTTCTTACATAGGTTCCGCTTCCTTTTATAGAATAAACATACCCTTCTTGTTCAAGAAGTTTATAAGCATTTACCACTG
>JAAZMG010000210.1 GCA_012798935.1 Tissierellia bacterium
CTATATCCTTCCCAATCCTTAGGTATACATGGGTTTATGAATAACTTATCTTTTTCTACTCTAAATCCTAATATATCTTCTAGCCCTACTCTGTACATCCATCCAGAAGAACCAGTATACCAGGTCCAACCACCTCTTCCTAGATGTTGAGGGTTAGTATATACATCGGCAGCTACTACATAGGGTTCTACTTTGTAATTAGCACATTCTATTAAGGATCTGGAATGGTTAATTGGATTTATTAATCTAAACAGATTATAAGCCTTATCCCCATCCCCTAACATAGCAAAAGCCTTAATCAGCCAGATAGCTGCATGAGTATATTGACCTCCATTTTCCCTTACTCCTGGCACATAGGATTTTATATACCCTGGGTCTTTGTCTATATTATCAAAGGGCGGTGTAAGTAAAGCTATTATACCTTCCTCCTCATTTACTAAATAATTTTCTGCAGACTCTAATGCTATTTTGGACCTTTCTATATCTCCCAATGTAGAGATTACAGACCAAGATTGGGCTATAGAATCTATGATACATTCTCTGCTTTCCTTTGAACCTATAGGTGTACCATCATCAAAAAAGGCTCTCTTATACCATTCTCCATCCCATGCATTAGCCTCTATAGACTCTTTCAATCTTAAAATAATATTATTATATTTTTCCTTCCTTTCAAAATCTCCTACTTTTTCACAAATAGGTATGAAATCTTTTAATACTGTAGCTAAAAACCAGCCTAACCACACAGATTCTCCCTTACCTTTATAGCCTACCTTATTCATTCCATCATTCCAATCCCCTGAACCCATAAGGGGCAATCCCCTTTCCCCAAAGTTTAGGGATTTTTCAATAGCCCTTATACAATGCTCATATACAGTGCCTATCTCATCTGATTGAGATGGAATTTCGTATCTTTCCTGTTCTGTATCTTTTAAAATAGGACTTTTTATAAAAGGAACTTCCTCATGCAAAATTTCATCATCCCCTGTTACTAAAACATATTCTGCCACTCCTAAAGGTAGCCATAATAAATCATCAGAATACCTACTTCTAATCCCTTTATGAACTTCACTATCATGAACAGGATGCCACCAATGCTGAATATCTCCTTCTATATATTGATGTTTACAATTCCTTATTATTTGTTTTTTAGCTTCTTCTGGCATATGGTAAAGGGTATTTGTCACATCTTGCATTTGATCTCTTGCCCCAAAAGCTCCTCCTACCTGATAGAACCCAGCTCTACCCCATATTCTACATGCAATAGTCTGATACATTAACCAAGAATTCATAATATAATTCATTGTATTATCCACAGTTTTTACTTGAACCTTAGTCAACGTTTTATCCCAAAAACCTTTTACCTCCTGTAATGCATTCTTGGAAACCTGCACATCTCTATATTTATTTATTAATGAATAGCCTTCTTCAAAATCTTTTTCTTCTCCTAATAGAAAGACTATCTCTCTTTCTTCATTAGCAGGTATGTTTATCTTGATTTCTATAGCAGAACAAGGGTTATATCCTAATCCTACAGTGTTGGACAATCTTTCTTTCTTCAGTCCTTCTGGTTTCTCATAGTTGGGGAAATGACCCATAAACTCAATTCTATCTCCAGTGTAGGATTGTATCTTCTCTGAAGTTCCTACAAACATAGTACTGTTTTCAAACTCTGTGTTAGTTGAATTTTTAACTGTAAATATCCCTTCCTTCATATCCGTCTCTAATAGATTTTCAGTTTCTTCATCAGTAACCCCTAAAACAGGTCTAATATAGTAGAAAAGAGTTAATCTCCTTTCCCGTTCAATTCTATTTTCTAGCTTTATTAAATTAATCTTAATCTTATCCTCTATAGGAGTGAACAAGGTTAAACTCTGCCTTAAACCATAACTCTGTTGATTAAATTTACTATAACCTATGCCATGGGTTATTATATAATCATTTTCTCCCCTAATAGGTTTAGGGGTTATATTCCAAACCTCTCCTGTATCATCATCTCTTATATAAATTATTTCTCCTGGAATATCTGCTATAGGATCATTGTACCAAGGTGTTAATTTGTTTTCTCTACTATTGTCTGCCCAAGTAAAACCTGTACCCCATTCAGTAACAATAAATCC
>JAAZMG010000024.1 GCA_012798935.1 Tissierellia bacterium
ATTTGGATACCTAGGATAGACTTTGAAAAACGAGTAAGGAAGATTTTAGTGGATGGGAAATGGGAAAGTATAGTTAATGTAAAATAGGATCCAAACAAGAGAAAGTTGTTTGGATCCTATTTTTTATTATGTTTATTATATTAGACAAATTTTCAATTTAATGGTAAAATGTATGTATTGGTATTTACATATATTTATTATATAGGAAAAGGCATTTAAACTTTAGGGGGTGTCTTAATGACCTTGAATTATGCTAATCGCATTAGCAATATTAAAGCATCAGAGATTAGAGAATTGCTAAAACTAACTCAAAGGCCAGATGTTATTTCTTTTGCTGGAGGACTACCAGCACCAGAGTTGTTTCCTATTGAGGAATTAAAAAAGATATCAAAGAAAGTATTAGAGGAAAATGGGACAGCTGCATTACAATATGGTCCTACAGAAGGGTATGAACCTTTAAGAGAAAAAATAACTGAAAGGATGGCAAAAGTTCATGTAAATGTTACTTCAGATGATGTTCTTATTACTAGTGGATCCCAACAGGGATTAGACTTTTCAGCAAAGGTTTTTATTAATCCAGGGGATATAATTATATGTGAAAGTCCCACATATTTAGGTGCTATAAATGCTTTTAAAGCCTATGAACCTAATTTTATAGAGGTTGAAACTGATGATGAAGGAATGATTATGAAAGATTTAGAAGAAGTACTTAGAAACAATGACAATGTGAAATTTATCTATGTTATTCCAGATTTTCAGAACCCTTCAGGTAAAACTTGGTCTATAGAAAGAAGAAAAAAACTTGTAGAGTTAGCAAATAAATATAATATAGCTATTGTAGAAGACAACCCATATGGAGAGTTAAGATTTGAAGGAGAAATCTATCCAGCTATTAAACATTACGATACTGAGGGAAGAGTAATCTTTTTAGGAACTTTTTCAAAGATATTTTGTCCAGGACTTAGATTAGGATGGGTAGTCGCAGATAAGGAAGTATTAAATAAATATATTCTAGTTAAGCAAGGAGCAGACTTACAATCCAGCACTATATCTCAAATGGAAGTGGCTAAGTTTTTAGAAGAATATGATATAGAAAAACATATTGAAAAAATAAAGGTGGTATATAAGAAAAGAAGAGATATAATGATGAAAACTATAGAAAAGGAATTTCCAAAAGAAGTTAAATACACTTATCCTGAAGGAGGATTATTTACCTGGGTAGTATTACCAGCTCATATAAATGGAAGGGAGCTAGCTGTAAAGATTTTAGAAAAAAATGTAGCTTTTGTTCCAGGAGGGTCTTTCTTCCCTAATGGTGGCAATGAGAATACCTTTAGGATGAATTATTCCAACATGGATGAAGAAAGAATAGGTGAAGGAATAAAAAGGCTTGGGATAGCAATAAAAGAAATGATGTAAAATTAAACCCCTTTTTTAAGGGTGGACCTATTTCACCTTGAAAATTAGAAATATTAGTGATATAATCTTATAGATTAATCCTTGCTCTATTTATTAGGGCCGTCAGTCCAAAAGGAGGTGAAAGACATGAGAAAATATGAAGGAGTTTTTATCTTTGCACCAAATATTGAAGATGAAAACAGAAATAAATTATTTGACAGATTAAAAGGTGTCATAGAAGGAAATGGTACTATTACAAACATTGATGAATGGGGAACGAGAAAACTAGCATATGAAATCAACGATTTAACTGAGGGATATTATTTTATTGTTAATTTTGAAACTACCCCAGAAACTGTTCAAGAATTAGATAGAATATGTAAAATTTCTGACAATATAATGAGACATATGATAATTAGGGAAGATGAATAAAGGCTAAGGTGGTGTTTTGGGTGAATAATGTAGTGTTAATTGGAAGACTTACAAGAGATCCAGAGTTAAGGTATATACCTAATACAGGTACTCCAGTATCTACTTTTTCTTTAGCGGTAGATAAACAGGTTTCTAAGGAAAAGAAACTGGAAATGGAATCGAAAGGACAACCAACAGCCGATTTTATAAACATTGTTGTATGGGGAAGACAAGCAGAAAACTGTGCAAATTATCTAGCTAAAGGAAGACTTACTGCTGTTCAAGGAAGGATTCAATCTAGGACTTATGATGGAAAGGACGGCATAAGAAGATATGTTACCGAGGTTGTAGCAGAAAGAGTTCAGTTTTTAGAATGGGGAGACGATGATAACAGATCCAGATCTAATAATTTACAGGATGATTTCCCTGATATAGATGGTTTTGAACCCGTAGACGATGAAAATATTCCATTCTAAGAAGGAGGGAAAAGCAGTGCAAAGAAGATTTAGACCCAGAAAGCGAGTTTGTAGTTTTTGTGCAAATAAGACAGAAGTTATAGATTATAAAGATATAAATAATTTAAAAAAATATGTTACTGAAAGAGGAAAAATTCTTCCAAGAAGAATCTCTGGTAATTGTGCAAAACATCAAAGAGAGCTAACAAGAGCTATAAAGAGGGCAAGACAAATAGCGCTACTACCATATAGTGCAGACTAAGAGAGGAATATCCTCTCTTTTTTGTTTGACATATAATATTTTACTCTGTATTATTCTAGTAAGGCTATTTTTTAAATTTTCAAATGGGTGGGATTATAAAATGAAGCACATAAAAAAAGATGTGGATATAATAAAAAACCTTAAAACTATTGAATGGCTAAAAAGTGAAATGTTAACTTCCTTAGCCAATTTATATCAAATTTTGGCTAAAGGAGAAGATGATATAAAAGAAGATTTAGAAGATTTAATTTCTAATATTATACTTTTATCTTATTTGCTAAGCAAAAGGTTAGGATTAAATTACGAAGACATAGACTCTAATCTTCAAGATAAAATAAAGCTAAGCTTAATAGAAGACCATAAAATTGAAAAGTGGCATGGAGATTTAAGTGAATTATTAGAGTTTATAATGTCTAAGTAAGATAGGAGTGAGTAATTTGAATATAGATGGAAAAAAAGGGAACAAGATCATAGAAGGTATATTTGTAATAGCCATAGCAACGGTTTTTATGTTAATAGGAATGTATTACCTACCATTGATTATTTTTTTATATCCGATTTTTTTTATAGTGTTAGGAGTTAGAAATGGAGTAAAATACAATATAATAAGCTTAATAATATCAAGCCTATTTGTGGGATTGATTATAGATAATGTATCTGGCATATTCATATTATTAATCTTTGCACCTTTAAGTATTGGACTAAACTATATGATTAAAAAGAGAAGAAAATCTTTTGAGATTATAGCAATCTCCACTGTAATTTTATTGGTTTCGTTTTTATTGGTAATAAATATAATGGGTGATATGTCTGGTGTTAGTATTATCAGTCAGTTGGAGGATTCTTTTACTCAAGCTTTAAATTCTCAGATAGAAATATTAAAGGATATGGACTTATCTGCTTATGAAGTTTTAAAAATAAGGGACCTATTAGAAAATGCAATGGATTATGTTCTTTTGATTTTGCCAGCTATAGTGATTATATTTTCATTGGTTATATCTTATTTAAACTACTTAATTTCTTCATTAATACTTAGAAGATTAGGATACGGCATAGTTTCTATTCCTAAGTTTTCAAAATTTAAATTGCCTAACAATGTTCTATTAGGAACTGGGATTATGTTTTTAGGAGCATTTATAATAAAGGGTTTAAAGTTATTTTATTATGAAACCATACTTTTAAATATTACAGTTATTGCATCTTTTATGTTTTTTACACAAGGTTTATCGGTGGTAGATTACAAGCTTATTGAAAAAAACTTAGGGAGGATTCCTAGATTATTGATTATCTTATTTTTTACAATTATATTGCCTTTAGGATGGCTTATATCCTTTATAGGAATACTTGATGTAATAATAGACTTCAGAAAACTTAGGAGACCTGCTTAAATCTTAATGGGAGGATTAAAATGGATGATAAAAATCTATTCAAATGGAAAGATGCAAAGGTATATTTAATAATAATTGGTTGTCTTATAGCTATAATAGGCTATTACAAACCAGTATTAGCTTTGATTTGGGCTGTAGCTTTAGCTTATTTAATCTACCATTATATTAGAACTATTCATGATAAGGAAAAGGAATGGACTAAATATATTGAAGGGTTAGCAGAAGAATTTGATTCTGCAACTAAGCATGCTGTATTCAATATGCCTTTTTCTTTAGTAATGTTAGAGGTAGATGGTACTATATCTTGGTATAATACTAGATTTTTAGATATGATAGATGAGGAAGACATACTAAATAAAAAAATAGATGAACTTGTGCCTAAATTAGAAGTGGAAAACATTTTAAATAACCATAAGAAAACACCCTTAGATATAAAATATAAAGATAAATATTACAAAGTATATTATAATGTAGTAGATATCAAAAAGACTGTTAGCACAAAGAGTAATATTATTATGTTATACTGGGTTGATAATACTAGCCAGGTATTTTTAGATAATAAATACCAAGAGGAAAAAATGGCAGTTTGCTTAGCTTATGTAGACAATTATAATGAGGTAAAGAGCACTACTCCTGAGGTGACCAGACCTTTAGTATTAGCCGAAATTGATAAAACCATAGGTGCTTACGCAGCAACTAATAACGGGTTTGTAAGAAAATATGAAAATGATAAATATTTATTAATATTCGAAAACAAAGATTTAAAATCTATACAGAGTAAAAAGTTTGATATATTAGATAGAATTAGGGAAATTGATAAAGGAAATACTATATCTATAACATTAAGTATGGGAGTAGGGGTAAACGGGAAGGATCCAAATGAAACCTATGAATATGCGAAAGCTTCTATAGATATTGCTTTAGGTAGAGGTGGAGATCAAGCTGTTGTTAAAGAAAATAATAGTTTGAGTTTCTATGGCGGCAAAACCAAAGCTATAGAAAAGAGGAATAAGGTTAGATCAAGGGTTATATCTCATGCATTAAGGCAACTTATAGATCAATCTGAACAAGTATTTGTAATGGGACATAAAAATGCAGATATGGACTCCTTTGGTGCCAGTGTAGGAATAATTAAAGCTGCTAAAATTAGAAATAAAAAGGGTTATTTAGTTTTATCTGGGTCAAATCCATCTATTAAGAATATCTATAGCAGAATGGAAAAGGAAGAACCTGAATATTTAAATATAATTATAACTCCAGAAGAGGCTATAAAAATGGCAGATAGGTTTTCTCTTTTAGTAGTGGTAGATAACCATAAGCCGAGCTTTACGGAGGCTCCAGAGCTTCTTAACTTAACGGACAAGATAGTATTAATTGACCACCATAGAAGAGGGGCTGAATTTATAAAAGACCCAGTGTTGACCTATTTAGAGCCCTATGCGTCCTCTACTTGTGAATTAGTTACAGAAATACTTTATTATATGTCAGATAGGTTGGAAATGACAAACTTTGAAGCAGATGCATTATTAGCAGGTATAACTGTAGATACTAAAAACTTTACTTTCCAAACGGGAGTAAGAACCTTTGAAGCTGCGTCTATACTGAAACGGGCAGGAGCAGACACTACCAGCGTAAGACAGCTTTTTAAAGACGATTTTAATACGTTTTTGTATAAAGCTGAGGTAGTTAAAAATTCTAAAATTGTATTCGAAAAAATTGCTATAGGTAGACTAAAGAAGGATATGGATGATTCTATATTAATTGCAGCTCAAGCAGCTAATGATTTATTAAATATAAATGATGTAGAAGCCTCCTTTGTATTAACCTTATTCGAAGGGAGAATTCATATAAGCGGTAGGTCCTTAGGAAGTTTAAGCGTTCAATTAATACTGGAGAGATTAGGAGGGGGAGGGCATTTAACCAGTGCTGGAACCCAGTTGGAGGGTATCTCCATAGAACAAGCAGAAGAGCTGCTTATTGATGCTATAGACGAATATTTAATGGAAGGTGATGAAGAATGAAAATAATTTTGCTAAGAGACGTAAAAAGTTTAGGTAAAGAAGGAGATTTAGTTGAAGCTAAGGATGGATATGCAAGAAACTTTTTATTTCCCAAAAATTTAGCTGTAGAAGCTACACCGGGAAATCGAAAAAAATGGGAGGAAAGAAAAAAGCTCCAAAGAGCAAAGGAAAAAGAAGAAGAAAAAGAAGCTCTTAAGTTAAAGAAAAAGATTGAAGGAATAACTTTAGAGTTAAAAGGCAAGGCTGGTGAAGGCGGTAGATTATTTGGCTCTATCACATCTAAAGATATTTCAGAGGCCTTAGTAAAACAACATAATATAAAGATTGATAAAAGAAAAATAGAACTTAAAGATAATATAAAAACTATTGGTAAAACTCAAGTAGAAATAAGAGTTTATCCAGAAATATCTGCTAGTTTAAAAATAAAAGTAATAGAAGGATAATGGGGTGGTCAAAATAGAAGCACATGTATTAGGTAGAATTCCGCCACATAGTTTGGAAGCAGAGCAATCCGTATTAGGAGCTATGATCATCAATAAAGAGGCAATAAATGTAGCTATAGAACAGCTTCATCCTGAGGATTTTTATAAAGAAGCAAATAAGGAAATATTTATAGCTATAATAGAATTATTTAATAGGAATGAACCAGTAGATATTATTACCCTATCAGAAGAATTAAGAAGAAGAGGAAATTTAGAGAATGTTGGAGGAGTTACCTATCTTGCCAATCTATCAGGGGGAGTAGCTATAACCTCCAATATAAAATATTACTGTGATATAGTTGAGGAAAAATCCATATTAAGACATCTAATAAAATCCTGTGATGAAATAATGGGAAAAAGCTATGAAGATAGTGAAGAAGTAGGTAGCATAATAGAACAGGCGGAAAAGAATATATTTGACATTACCCAAGGAAGACATAGGGAAGGATTTTCTCCTATAAAGGATGTATTATTGGATAGCTTTTCAAAAATAGAGGAAATGGCAGCAAATCAAGGGGAATTAACAGGACTTACTACAGGTTTCATAGATATTGATAATAAGCTTTCAGGTATGCAAAAATCAGATTTAATACTTTTAGCTGCAAGGCCATCTATGGGCAAAACAGCGTTAGGAATTAATATTGCTGTGAATTCTGCTATTAAAGCAGATGCCAGTGTAGCTATCTTTTCATTAGAAATGTCTAAAGAGCAGTTAGTACAAAGGATGATTAGTTCCGTAGCTCATGTGGACTTACAAAAGATAATTAGTGGAAGGTTAGCTGAAGATGAATGGATCAAAATTATAGATGTTATGTCGCCTTTATCCCAAGCTAAAATATTTATAGATGATACAGCAGGTATATCTTTAATGGAAATGAAGGCAAAATGTAGAAGATTAAAAGTAGAGAAAGGTTTAGATTTAATAGTTATAGATTATTTACAACTAATGGAGTCTACAGGTAGGCAGGAAAATAGACAGCAAGAAATATCAGCCATATCTAGAGGGCTTAAAGGATTAGCCAAGGAAATGGAATGTCCTGTAATAGCTTTATCCCAACTTTCCCGAGCTCCAGAACTTCGTTCAGACCACAGACCTATACTTTCAGACTTAAGAGAGTCTGGTGCTATAGAACAAGATGCAGATGTGGTTTTATTTCTTTATAGAGATGAATATTATAATGAAGATTCAGACAAGAAAAATATTGGAGAAGTAATAATATCAAAACATAGAAATGGACCAACGGGAACTGTAGAATTAGTATGGAAAAAGGAATTTACTAAATTTCTAAATAAAGAAAATATTAGAGGGTAGTTAAAAAACTATAATTAGATAAATTATTACTTCTAAGGGAAACTTTTCTCTTCGAAGTAATAATTTTATCTAATATTAAAAAAGGAAGGAATTACTATGGAAATAAAAGGGAAAAGAATAACAATAACTCCTATTGAACTAAAAGATGCCTATTCTATGAAAAAGTGGGGGAGGCATAAAAATCCTTTACTTTTTGATTATAATCTTCCCTCATTAACAGATGAAGAAATAAAAGAGTGGTACCGTTTTAAAACTAGAGGAAATAATAAAAAATATTATAGTGTCTTTAATGAACAAAATCGATTTATTGGATATATGGGAATTAAGAATATAAGAAAAATTTTAAGTCAAGCTACTTTCGGAATAGTATTTGACCCTAACTATGTAAATCAGGGTTATGGCACCGAGGCAATTATTGCATATTTATATTATTTTTTTAATGAGATGAAAATGAGAACTTTATATCTAGAAGTAGCTAAGTTTAACAAAAGAGCTATACAATGTTATGAAAAAAGCGGATTCAAGGTAGTGGATGTGTATTTAGAAGAGTTTTTTGATCAGAAAATAGATTTAGAAAATCCATATTTTTTAGAAGAAAAATCTTCTTTTGTAATAGAGGATGGAAAAGTATATAATTATATTTACAAGATGAAAATAGATAAAAAAACATTTTTAAAAGAGACAAAATAGAAATTCACTACGTAGGTATAGCAGAGGAAGGATATATTAATAAGAGTATGTTGTCCCATTTCAAACAAGTAGTATTGTAGGTAGAGGTGAAATAATGAATTTTACTATTGAAACAACGGACATAGACTTAGGTGATACACCTATTGAAAATATTTTTATAAATGATTTTATGCCTATGGCTAATGGTACCTATGTCAAGGTATATCTATTAGGGTACAAAAATGCCCATGATAAGGATAGTAGCATTGAAGTGGACAATAAAACCATAGCTAAACATTTAGAGATACCTTTAACAGATGTGCTAAATGCCTGGGATTTTTGGGAGAAAAAAGGGATAATAGAAAAAATCATGAAGGATACAGACAACAAATTTGATTATAAGGTTAAGTTTTTAAACTTAAAACAGCTTTATATAAAGAACAATTATAAACCAATTAATATTAGACAAGAAACTGTTACAAAGCCCTATGCTTGTTCCGTAGAGGATTTAATAGATGCAAATCGTATTCCAGCAATTAATGAAATGTTTAATTCTATTGATTACATTATGAGGAGACAATTAGTCCCCAATGAAAAACAGAAGGTATTGGAATGGATACATAATTATAATATGAATCCAGACATTATTGTAAAAGCTTTCTTTTATTCAGTAGAGAAAAAAGGGAAAAGAAATATTAATTATATAGGTGGTATAATAAGAAATTGGTACGACCAAGGAATAACCAGTGTAGAAGCCTTTCAAGAGCATCTTAAAGCTACAGATGAAAAATACTATAGATATGAACAGATAATGAAACACTTAGGTTATGGAAATAGATTACCTAGTCAAGGAGAAATTAAAGTTATAAACAAGTGGTTTGAAGAATATGAGTTCACAATGGAAATGGTCCTTAGGGGATGTGAAAACTCTAAAAAAACCTCTAATCCAAGCATTAACTACATTGATGGGGTACTATCTTCTTGGTACCATAAAGGGATTAAAACTCCTGATGAAATAGATGAAAAGGATAAGAAACCGGAGAGAAAAGAGCATAAGAGAGATAAGACTGAAAGAAGACCCCGGGCAGTTAAGACTAGGTTTCATAATTTTGAACAGAGAACTTCCAATTATACAGCTGAACAATTAGAAGATGTTGCACGAAGGAAAAGGGAAGAGTACTATCTTAAGAAAGAAGGAGAAAGTAAATAATGTATAGTCAAATTCTAAAGGATATTTTAATGGAATATGAGAAAAAGAGAGATAGGGCAATTTATGAACAGAGGATAAGAACTGAAAAAGTCTATAAAAAAGTCCCTAGAATAAAAAAAATAGACAAGGAGATATGGGAAACAGGACTTTCTATGTCTAAAGCTGTAATTGAGAATCCTAAGAATTATAAAGAAGATTTACAAAGAGTAAAAGAAAAAATTGAAAATTTGAAAATGGAAAAAGCTTATTTGCTAACAGAAAATAATATTCCTTTAGATTATTTAGATACTTACTATGAATGTAATGAATGTGAGGACAAAGGCTACCTAACAAATGGAGAGAAATGCAATTGTTTGAAACAAGCTCTTATAAATAAAGCCTATAAAATGTCCAATATTGAAAATGTTCTTAACAAGGAGAACTTTCAAACCTTCGATATAAATGTTTTCCCAGATGAGCCCTTTGATGATGAAAGTATGACTCCAAGAGAGAATATGAAAAATATTTCAAGTATATGTGTAGATTTTATAAACAATTTTAATGAAAAAAACGAAGAAAACCTATTATTCTATGGAAGTACAGGATTGGGGAAAACTTTTATGTGTAATTGTATAGCCAAGTCCTTGTTAGATATGAATAAAATAGTAATATATCAAACAGCTTTTACAATATTGGAAATTATAGAAAAACGTAGGTTCGGAAGAGATATAGATAGATTTAAAGATTTTGAATATGATATATTATTTGATGCAGATCTTTTAATTATTGATGATTTAGGTACGGAAATATCCAATGCATTTACAAATGCAGAAATATTTAATATTGTAAATACAAGATTAATCAATGGCACTAAAACCATAATATCTACTAATTTAACACCAAAAGAAATATCTGATATCTATACAGATAGAGTGTTTTCAAGAATTCTGGAAAAGTTTATTCCACTAAGATTTTATGGCCCAGATTTAAGGTGGGAATCTAAGTAGCATAAAAAACGAAAGGAGGGTTTTAATGGAGACTTGGGAAAGAAGAAAAGAAATTTTAAAAACTTTAAATAGATCCAAAAAACCCATTAAAGGTACAGACCTTTCCCAGATGTTTGATGTTAGTAGACAAGTAATAGTTCAGGATATTGCCCTACTAAGAGCAAGAGGGGAAAATATACTGGCAACACCTCAAGGATACATAATTCCACACATATATGGAAAGAATAAGATCATTAAATCTATAGTTTGTAAACATGAAGGTTATGATCAAATAGAAGATGAGTTAAAAGCAATTATTGATATGGGGGGAAAAGCAGTAGACGTAATAGTTGAACATCCAGTATATGGAGAAATAAAAAGTCCCCTTGAGATCAGTTCTAGATTAGAATTAGAACAGTTTATGGAAAATTTAAAACAAACCAAAGCAGAACCTTTGTCTTCCTTAACAGGGGGAATACATATACACACTATAGAGGTAGAGGATGAGGAAAGTTTCAAAAAAATAAAGGAAATTTTAATGAAGAAAAAATACTTGATAAATGAAGAATAAAATGGTATATTTGTATATACAGGTGACAAGACACATGTAAATACAAAACAAAAGAGGTGGCTCTATTGGATAATAAACCAAGTAAAAAAGACACAGTAAAAGATTATTTAGTTAAGATTTTTAATGGGATGGCTTTAGGACTTTTTTCTTCATTATTAATAGGTTTAATAATTAAACAACTAGGTACTTTTTTGAACATAGGTATAATGGTTAGATTTGGTCAAATATCTCAAATGCTTATGGGGCCTGCTATAGGAGCAGGGGTTGCTTACAGTGTAGGAGCTCCGCCCTTAGGGATTTTTGCTTCAGTAGTAACTGGAGCCATAGGAGCAGGTACTGTTACTTTTGAGGAAGGAGTTGCATTAATTAAAATAGGAGAACCAGTAGGAGCCTTTGTTGCTGGGCTTCTGGGGGCTGAATTTTCAAAGATAATAAAGGGAAAAACTAAAGTAGATATTGTGTTAGTCCCTTTAACCACTATTATTATAGGTGGTTTAGCTGGAAATTATATAGGACCAGTTGTATCTTCTTTCATGACCCTTATTGGTAATATTATAAATTTAGCTACAGAGCTGCAGCCTATTCCTATGGGAATAATTGTATCGGTAATAATGGGGATAGTATTAACTTTACCTATTAGTAGTGCAGCCTTGGCTATATCTTTAGGCCTTAATGGATTAGCTGCTGGTGCTAGTACTGTAGGTTGTTGTGCTCAAATGATAGGGTTTGCAGTATGTTCCTATAGGGAAAATGGATTTGGTGGATTTATTGCACAGGGAATAGGCACATCTATGTTACAAATTCCAAATATAATAAGAAACCCTAGAATATGGATACCCCCTATAATTACATCGGCTATCCTTGGACCTATTTCTACTACTCTATTTAAAATGGAAAGTAATATGATTGGAGCAGGGATGGGGACCAGTGGATTAGTAGGACAGTTTGCAGTAATTGAAGTTATGGGTTCTAAACTAGGAACTTTTATTAGTATAATATTAATGCATTTTATATTACCTGGAATTATTTCTTTTATTATATCGGAATGGATGAGGAAAGCAGGATATATAAAATTTGGTGATATGAAACTATAATGAGTCAAAGGCTTAGTCTTTGACTTATTATATGGAAGTTTGTTTTCCTTTTAAAAATTGATATTTTTGTCAAAATATGATATACTAAATTATAAAATTTAATATATTAGCTAAGAAAGGAACTAGTAAATAACAAAGTCTTTTTAGAGAGTCAGTGGTTGGTGGAAATTGACAAGACTTATTATTGAATCCAGCCTAGAGCTATTACATTATAAGTGAACCGAAAGGTTAACTAGGGTGGCAACGCGGGAGATACTCTCGTCCCTAATATTTTAGGGATTGAGAGTTTTTTTATTAAAAAAAGCAGATACAGGAGGGAAAAAATATGCTTGATATTAGACGAATAAGGAAGAACCCAGAAGAAGTAAAAAAAGCCTTGGAAAAAAGACATGGGGACTTTCCTATTGATGAAGTATTAGAACTGGATAAGAAAAGAAGAGGTATGTTAACTGAAGTAGAGGAGATGAAGGCTAAGCAAAACTCAGTATCAAAGGAAATTCCAAAGTTAAAGAAGGAAGGAAAAGATGCGAAGTCACTATTAACTGAGATGAGACAGTTATCGGATAAAATAAAAGAAATGGATATGGAAGTAAAAGAAATAGATGGGAAACTAAAGAATAAATTGCTCCATATTCCAAACACCCCTCACGAAACCGTAGCAGAAGGTGTAAGCGATGATGACAATGTAGAAATAAGAAAATGGGGAGAGCCTACTAAATTCGATTTTGAACCAAAGGCCCATTGGGATTTAGGTGCAGATTTAGATATTTTAGATTTTGAAAGAGCCTCTAAATTAACGGGCACAAGATTCTCTTTGTTTAAGGGGGCAGGAGCCTTACTTGAAAGAGCCCTAATCAATTTTATGATCGATCTTCATGTAGTAGATCATGGGTACATGGAAATGGCTACTCCTTTCATGGTTAATAGGGATAGTATGATAGGTACGGGACAATTGCCTAAATTTGAAAGCGATATGTTTCATATACCTAGCAAAGACTATTTTTTAGTTCCTACTGCAGAGGTACCTCTTACTAATATTTATAGAGATGAGATACTAGAGGAAGAAATGCTTCCAGCTTATTACGTGGCCTATACTCCATGTTTTAGACAAGAAGCAGGTTCTGCAGGCAGAGATACCAGAGGCTTAATAAGAAACCATCAATTTGACAAGGTGGAGTTAGTTAAATTTTCTTTGCCAGAGGATTCCTATGATGAATTAGAAAAGCTTACAAATAATGCAGAAGAAGTATTACAAAAATTAGGTCTACCTTATAGGGTAGTAATGTTAAGCACTGGAGATTTAGGATTTTCTTCAGCAAAGACTTATGATTTAGAAGTTTGGATGCCAAGTTATGGCAGGTACGTAGAAATTTCATCCTGTAGTAACTTTGAAGATTTCCAAGCTAGAAGAGCTAATATAAGATTTAGAAGGAAAGACAATAAAAAAGTTGAATATGCTCATACATTAAATGGTTCAGGCTTAGCCGTTGGTAGAACTCTAGCAGCTATTTTAGAAAACTGCCAACAAGAAGATGGTTCATTGGTTATTCCTGAGGCTCTAAGACCATATACTAGAGGATTGGAAAAGGTAGAAAAATAGTAAAACAGCGGGGCTGTCCAAGACCACTGAAAAGGTCGTTCTAGGAAAGCCCTCACTTATAAATATTAATTAAAATGAACTTTCCATAGAAGCCTTTTTTATTGTATTAAAAACAATCATAATATTTATATAAAAATATACAATATTAATATATAAGTAGTAAAACCAGGAGGTATGTAATTGAAAAGGCCAAGGCGCTTATATATTATATTAGTATTTATATTGATATTTACCACAATAGGCTGTGTTAACCAGGTAAAAAAGTATCCCACATTAATAGTAGATGATTATAATGGGATTGATTTAGATAGGATCAATCATTATAAAATAGACGTTAATTTTGACCCAGTTAATAGATCTTATTCAGCTGAGCAGACAGTTACCTATATAAACAATACTAAAAAGGTACTAGGGGAAGTATATTTTCACATATATCCTAATGCCTATAAATCCCCAGAAACTGCCCCTATTTTATTTAGCAATGCTACAATATCTAAAGGGAACTATGTACCTGGTCATATGGAAATAAAGGAAGTTTTAATAGATAAAGAGAAAGTTGACTTTCAAATAAAGGGTGTAGGAGATACTATTTTAAAGCTAAGTTTATCAAATCTCCTCAACCCTAATGAAAAAATGAAAGTAGACCTTAAATATGAAGTAAAACTTCCATTAAATGTAGATAGATTTGGATATGGTAAAGATGTATTTAATTTTGGCAATTGGTATCCCATAGCTTGTGTATATGATGAAGATGGTTGGAACCTAGATCCTTACTATAGCATAGGAGATCCTTTTTATAGTGATATAAGTAGTTATGATGTAGTCATTACAACCCCTAAGGATATAATAGTTGCAACTAGTGGTAGCATAATTTCAGAAAAAACAAAGGGGAATAAGAAAATCCATACTATTAAAGGGGAACTTATTAGAGATTTTGCCTGGGTAGCTAGTACTGATTTTATAGTAAAGAAGACAAAGGCAGAGGGAACCATAATAAAATTATATACCATGGAAAATAAACCGGATATGATAAATTTTGCCCTTCAAATAGGAGCAGATAGTATAGAAATATTTAATAGAATATTTGGCAAATATCCTTATGGTGAATATTCTATAGTTATGACAGAATTTCCTACAGGTATGGAATATCCAGGGATAGTATTTATAGGTAAGGATTATTTCAATTTATACTATAAAGATGAGTTAGAGAAAATAATTGTCCATGAAACAGCACATCAATGGTGGTATGGTATAGTTGGAAATGATCAAATAGATGAAGCATGGCTAGATGAATCCCTTGCTAGTTATTCTGAAGTAATTTATATGGTTGAAAACTATGGAGAAATGGAAGGAGCAGATTATTATAACTATTTTTATGAGATGAGTTATGAATATGGAAAAGCTCTTCTTTCTACAGACACTATAATAAACAAACCCTTAAATGAATTTAATAGTTGGGATGATTATGGACTTTTAGTATATGTGAAGGGAGCTATGTTTTTAAATGAAATAAAAGAAGACTTTGGCATGGAAGTATTGTATGATATATTAAATAAATATTACAGCACATATAAATTTTACAATGGAAACACACAAGATTTTATAAAGATTTGTCAAGAGGTAACCAACACCTCTTTTAAAGAAAGAGTTGATAGATGGTTTTATGGTATAGAATGAAATGGAGGGTTTTTTTATCCCTCCATTTCTATTTAGAATCTTCTAAAGCCAGATTCAAACCCGCCAAATAATATTACTAATAACAGGAAGAAAAATAGTAAACTAGAGTCTTCATTACAGAATCCGTCACGTCTTTGTAAATCAGTCATATTAAAACCTCCCTTTATTGATTTGTATTTTACCTAATATATTATATAATTATAAGAGCATATTTGTGACTACTTGTAAGAAGGTTCAACATAAACAAGGGGGAAAATCTATGAAGAAAAAGTTTATCAAAGCAATGTCCTTATTTTTATTATTCATTTTAATATTAAGTTCTGCAGCATTTGCTACAGTAGGTATTGAGAATCAGGTGTCAGCATACTTATTGGGAGATTATGAAACAGGGGAAATATTAGAAGAATATAATATATATAAACCTATAGAAATTGCTAGTATAACTAAATTAATGTCCTATTTAGTAATTATGGATGAAGTCCAAAAAGGGTCCATTTCATTAGAAGATATAGTTTATATAGATGAAGATACTGTCAAAGTGAGAGGTTCTAGTTTAGAATTAAAAGAAGGAGAAACATTTACAGTTAATGAGCTATTAAAGGCTCTTATGGTAGTTTCAGCTAATGATGCTACCTATGCTCTTTCAAAACATGTTGCAGGAGGCGAAGAGGCCTTCGTTAACATGATGAATGATAAAGCAAAGAGCCTTGGACTTAGGAATACCATATATTTTAATTCTACAGGGCTTCCTGAAGGTAAAATACAGAATATGATGAGCCCGGAAGATATTTTTATTCTATCAAGGCATATAATAAATAAATATCCAGAAATATTATTTTTATCCACTATTCCCTATATAGAAATACCTAGCAGGGATTATAAAGAACAAAACACCAATCCTCTATTAAATGAAATAATAGGAGTAGATGGGCTTAAAACTGGCTTTACTAATAAGGCTGGTTATTGTTTAGTTTCCACTATAGGAGTCAATGGAATAACTGACCAAGATGAAGATTTTAGATTGATTAGTATAGTTATGGGAACAAAAAATGAAGATAAAAGAAAGGAGATGGGAGGGGCATTAGTTCAATATGGATTAAATAATTACTCTAAAAGGATATTAGCTAATGAAAACATCCCAATAGATACTATTTACTTGCCTAAGAGCAAAAATAAGGAGGTAGAAGTTTATCCTGCAAGAAGTTCTAGTGCTATAGTTAAAAATGAAGACATTATAGATAAGGATATTTTTATAGATGAGAAATTAAAACTTCCATTAAAGAAATCAGATAGAATAGGAAAGTTAGTTATTTTAAAAAATGGCAAAGTTTTGGATGAAATGGATTTGATTGTTCATGAAAAGATAAAAAAAGAAGGATTATTTAGAGTAATAGGTAGATGTATGAAGAAATTTTTATCTTTTATATTTTCTAAGATAATAAAATAAGTTAAGGAAAAATTCAAATTGACAACTAGAAGAAAATGATGTAAAATATATTAACGTGAGTACCTTTTGTGCATCCGTAGCTCAGAAGGATAGAGCAGCGCCCTCCTAAGGCGTGTGTCGGGGGTTCGATTCCTCTCGGGTGCACCATATTTATTTTGGTGATGTGTTTATGGATAATATCTATATGAGATTAGCCTTGGAAGAAGCATATAAAGCCTTTAGCACCTATGAAGTACCTATAGGTGCTGTTATTGTTCATAATGGCAAAGTCATTGGGAAAGGATATAATAAAAGAGAAACATTAAAGGATCCCTTAGCCCATGCAGAGTTAATTGCTATAAAAGAAGCTAGTAACTATTTGGGAGGGTGGAGGCTAATAGATTGCACTATGTATGTAACATTAGAACCCTGCGCTATGTGTGCAGGAGCCATAATGAACTCAAGGATAGAAAGACTTGTAATAGGGGCAAAGGATCCTAAAATGGGCTGTTGTGGGTCTGTAGTAAATCTAGTAGATAATCCAAAATTTAATCATAGAGTAGAAGTAGAGACTGGGGTATTAGAAGATGAATGCAGCAACATAATTACCAACTTTTTCAAACAAATAAGAAAGAACAAATAAATTAACTTCTAATTTTTTATATCCCATATCTGTTTTTGGAGAGATGTCCGAGAGGTTGAAGGTGGTGGTCTCGAAAACCACTGTGCAGGCCATCCTGTACCGAGGGTTCGAATCCCTCTCTCTCCGCCAAAAATTTCAACCTGGTATATACCAGGTTGTTTTCGTATCAATTCCTATTAATTAATAAAAAAACAATAAAAATGGTTGAAATTTTTTTATTAATGCGTTAAAGTAATAAAGAGACACTCTAACCGAATAAACTAAGTGTAGGAGGACTATATCTAATATAATTTTGCAAATATTTAGAATATTAAAAAAACTACTTGACATTTAAGGAACAAAGGTATATATTAAATAGTAATTTCAAAAAAAAGGGGTGAATAAAATGAGTAACAAATCTAAAGTTAGAACAAAGGAAGGTTTTAAAAGTAGCTTTGGCTTACTTGCTGCAGCTATAGGTTCTGCAGTAGGCCTAGGCAATATATGGAGGTTTCCATATATTACTGGTAGGTACGGAGGTGGAGCATTTTTAATCGTTTATTTACTATGTGTGGCAATAATAGGCATTCCTGTTATGATAGCTGAATTTATAATTGGTAGGGAAGGAGAAAAGGATGCAATAGGTTCTTACAAAAGATTGGCACCTGAAAGCAAATGGTATATAAGTAGTGTTCTAGGGGTAGGAGCAGCTTTTTTGATTCTAGCATTCTATGGAGTTGTAACTGGTTGGACTTTTGAATATATAGCTAGTGCAATTCTAAATAGATTTGCAGGTCAAAGTGCTGAAGCAATTGGGGATTATTTTGTAGGTTTTATATCTAGCCCTATGAAACCAATTATTTGGCAAATTATAGCTATGTCTATTACAGCTTTTGTAGTAGCTGCTGGTGTAGAAAAAGGGATTGAAAAGTCTGCTAAAATATTGGTGCCACTTTTATTATTGATTATTGTTATTTTAGATATTAGAGCTCTTACTTTGCCAGGAGGGAAAGCAGGTTTAGAATTCTTATTTAAACCAAAATTTAATGAATTAACAGCAGAAGGTATTTTAGCCGCCTTAGGTCATGCATTTTTCTCTTTAAGTTTAGGTATGGGTATTATGATAACCTATGGTGCGTATATACCAAAAGATGAAAACCTAGGCAAAACAGCATTAAATGTAAGCATTGCCGACACTTTAATAGCAGTATTAGCTGGTATAGCTATATTCCCAGTGGTATTTGCATTTAATATAGAGCCTAACAGTGGAGCAGGGCTTGTGTTCATCACCTTACCTAATATTTTTGGTCAAATGCCAGGTGGATATTTATTCTCTATCATGTTCTTTGCATTATTAGGTTTAGCAGCTTTAACATCTACCATATCCTTACTAGAGGCAGTAGTTGCTTATGTAATACAAAGGTTTAATATGGAAAGGGTAAAAGCTACTGTTATCACAGCCACTTTGATTACATTACTTGGCATAGTAGCCTCATTATCCAACGGTGAACTGTCAAATATATCTATAGCTGGATACAATATATTTGATTTTCTAGATAATTTAACGGCTGATTTCTTCTTACCTATATCAGCATTGATAAGCTCCTTATTTGTTGGATGGGTGCTAGATAAACAAATAGTAGAAAATCAACTTACTAATAACGGAACTATTCAGGTAGGCTATATAAAGGTACTAAGCTTTTTATTTAAAATATTATCTCCAATAGCTATAATAATAGTATTTGTTTCCGGAGTAACACAAAGGTGGATAATGTAGATTGGTCAATGAGACAGTAGATTATTCTCCTGTCTCATTTACTTTTTAATTAACAAGGGGGAATTAGATGGAAAAACGGGAAAGTTTCAAAAGTAGTTTTGGGTTATTTGCAGCAGCTGTTGGTTCAGCTGTAGGACTAGGTAATATTTGGCGTTTTCCATATATTACTGGTATGAATGGTGGAGCCGCATTTATTTTAGTTTATTTAATATGTGTTGCTATTATCGGTTTACCTGTATTATTGTCAGAATTTATTATTGGAAGGGAAGGTAAATCTAACCCTATAGATTCTTTTAAAAATCTTATGCCAAAAGGAAAATGGTATATAAGTGGAATATTAGGAGTTATGGCTGCATTTTTAATTTTATCTTTTTATAGTGTAATTGCAGGATGGACATTGGAGTATATGATAAAGGCTATAGGAAACCAATTTGCCGGGAAGGATGTCAACCAAATTGATGCTATGTTTGGGGACTTTATTAGTAACCCTATAAGACCCATTTTTTGGCAGTTTATTATCCTAAGCTTAACTTGTTATATTGTAGCTAGCGGTGTAGAAAAAGGGATTGAAAAATATTCTAGCCTATTAGTTCCAGCTTTAATAGTAATTATTATAATCTTAGATATTAGAGCTTTAACTTTACCTGGAGCTTCCGAGGGATTAAGTTTTTTATTCAAGCCAGATTTCTCAAAGGTAAATGGAAAGGTTATACTTGATGCTTTAGGTCACTCATTTTTTTCTTTAAGTTTAGGAGCAGGGACTATGATTACTTACGGTTCATATATTAAAAACAATGAAAGATTAGGTTCTTCCGCTTTAAATATTGCTATAGCAGATACTCTAATTGCTATTTTAGCAGGTATAGCTATATTTCCAGTAGTATTTGCTTTTGGTATAGAGCCTGATAATGGGCCAGGCCTTGTATTTATTACATTGCCTAATGTATTTCCCAAAATTCCAGGAGGATATATATTTGGAATACTATTCTTTTTATTATTAGCTTTAGCTGCTTTAACTAGCACTATATCTATGTTAGAAGTTGTAGTAGCTTTTGGGGTGGACAGGTTTAAGGCTAGTAGAGAAAGGGTAGCCATTATATCTACAATTTTAATATTTATAGTTGGAATATTTGCCTCTTTGTCCCAAGGCGTTTTAGGGCATATATCATTTTTGGGTACGGATTTCCTAGATTTTCTAGATAAGCTAACTGCCAATTACTTTATGACTGCAGGCTCCTTAATAACCATATTGTTTGTAGGATGGAAGTTGGATAGAAAAATAACAGATAGGCAATTAACCAACGAAGGTATGCTGGATATAGGATATGTAGATACATTTTACTTTGTAGCTAAATATATCTCGCCAATAGCTATAATATTAGTATTTTTAGCAAGCGTTGGCATAATATAATTTTAAAAAAGGTGGTAGGTTTCTCTAAATCTACCACCTTTTTTTAAATTTTAAAACAATAGTTTTTATGAGAAAACGTGAAGAAGGTCAAGGAAAGTCAAGGTTTTTCAAAAAAACAGCTGGTTAACATAAAATACGAGACTTGAATATTAATATAGTAGATGGTACAATTTAATTGAAAGGTCAAAGAAAGTCAAAGTTTAATTTATACAGGGAGGTTGATTTAATGTTTGGAATAACACCTTATAGAGGATGGCAAAGAGGAATGCCAAGAAGATTTGACTGGGGATTTGACAGAATGTTTAATGCTATGTTAGAAGAATTTGATGACAAATCATCTTATTACCCACTTAGAGTTGATATTAAAGAAAAGAATAAGGAATATTTATTAGAAGCAGAAATTCCAGGAGCAAACAAAGAAGAAATATATCTTAAAATTAAAGACGATATTTTAACAATAGCTGTAGAAAGAAAAGAAGAAATAAATGAAGAAAAAGAAAATTATATTAGACAAGAAAGAAGATATGGTTCTTTCAAAAGAAGTTTTTATGTAGAAGATGTAGACCAAGAAAAGATTAAAGCTAAATTTAAAAATGGAGTATTACAAGTAAAATTACCTAAAAAAGAGTCAGCTCCCCAAAAAGAAAACAGAATTCCTATAGAATAGGCAAAATGCAATAACTTTCTTTTTCGGTGCCAGGCACCCAAAAAGAAAGTTATTTATAATTTATTTATTCTCTTTTAATAATCGATCTTTTATATCCCATAATGGTTTAGATAAATCTACAAAATACTCATGAGGACTTTCAAATCTCCGTACCTCTTCCCAAAGAGTATCGATTTGTTGACTACAATAATTTCTTATTTCATCTATAGGTGGGTTTTCATAAATACATTTTCCTTTATCAAATATTTTAACTAATAATTTTTTAGCATAGAAATTTGTTAAGGTTTTTTTCTTCCAAGTATAAAGAGGATGGAATATTTCATAGGGTTTTGTTACATCAATTTTTTCATCATGTAAGGTTACTACGTCGGCAATAGCCTTACCAGTATTTTTATTAAACAATCTATAAAGTTGTTTAAATCCAGGAGTAGTAATCTTCCCTACATTTTCGCTGACTTTAATCTTAGGGATTATTTCTCCGTTTT
This sequence comes from Tissierellia bacterium, assembly GCA_012798935.1. Lineage (GTDB taxonomy): Bacteria > Bacillota > Clostridia > Tissierellales > Tepidimicrobiaceae > JAAZMG01. The sequence continues at coordinate 21,904 of JAAZMG010000024.1, forward strand.
CTTCAATAGCAGTTAATTTATAGACTCCTCCAAATACAGGTTCGGATCTAGCTGTAATAAGTCTTTCTCCTACACCAAAGGAATCTATTTTTGCTCCCTGGTTCAATAAGTCTCTTATTACATATTCATCTAAACTACTAGAAGCTACAATAGGACAATCTTCAAATCCAGCTTCATCCAACATCTTTCTTGATTCTTTAGATAAATATGCAATATCACCACTATCAATCCTTATACCTTTAGGTCTAAATCCCCTAGGTACTATTTCCTCATTGAAGACCTTGATTGCATTTGGAACTCCAGAGGTTAGAACGTTATAAGTATCCACTAATAATACGCAATTATCCGGGTAAAGCTCTGCATAAGCTCTGAATGCTTCTAATTCCGTAGGAAAGATTTGAATCCAACTATGGGCCATAGTGCCTAATGCAGGGATATTAAAATCTCTATCTACAATAGTGCAAGCAGTACCTATGGCGCCACCAATATATGCAGCTCTTGCGCCTAGTATGGCTCCTCCGTATCCTTGAGCCCGTCTTGAACCAAATTCCATTACAGGTCGTCCATCGGCAGCTCTAACTATTCTATTAGTTTTTGTTGCAATAAGACTTTGGTGGTTGATGGTAAGTAAAATCATGGTTTCAATTATTTGAGCTTGGATAATAGGTCCCTTTACTATGACTATGGGTTCACCGGGAAATATAGGAGTTCCTTCAGGAATAGCCCATACATCACATTGGAAATTAAAATTTCTTAAATAGTCTAAAAAACCTTCGCTGAACATATTTCTACTTCTAAAATATTCAATATCATCATTGGAAAATCTTAAATTCTTTAAGTATTCTATAAGTTGTTCCACCCCAGCCATTATAGCAAATCCCCCGCCATCGGGAATGGTTCTAAAAAACATATCAAAATAGGCAATTTTGTCTTCCATGCCTTTTTCAAAATATCCATTGGCCATGGTAAATTCATAGAAATCTGCTAACATAGTTAGATTTCTCTTTTCTTTCCAGTCAATACTGTTCATTTTTAAAATCTCCTTTTATTTTAATCGTTTATTGTAGCACTTATATTGATTATATTCCTTAAATAAAGAAAATTCAACAAAACATATAAAACTTAAAGTGGCAATAATTTATTTAAAAAAATAATAGACGGAGGGACCTTGTTTCATTTTAGCCCTCCGTCATTTAAAATAGAACCAACTACAGTTATTCCAACCCCTAATATCTTTTAAATTTTGAATCTGCAACTTTTTGTAACTCTCCTAACCGTCAAATACCTTACTACTCGAAAAGAACTTGACTTTTATTTTTTACCTTTACTCCTTATATTATTTTACTTCTTTAAACTACTTTCAACCCCATAAACTTAATACTTTTCAATTGACTCATCTAAATAAATTTTGCAATCAAAGGAACTTATAGATACTTAACTGTATTCTTATATTTTACCTATTAGGTTGGAGATAACTATTAGTTCTATTTGCCTTAATTATATACCAAAATAAGGAATTTGTAAAGAAAAATTTTGAAAATTCTAAAAACATCTTTTTAATATAGTGTTTGTATTATATATATACCCATTTATTTAGAATTAAACATATAAATATATACTTTTAAAAGGGACTATCTCCCTAGTAGTTTTTTCCCTTTTTCAGTAACTGTTATAGATTTTATAGGAATATTATTACAGGAATTAGAGTAGGGGCAATTGCTACATTTTAGATTACAGCTATTTATAGTTTTTTCCTCTTTGATATAGCCCATTCTATTTAACTGGAAAAAGGCATCTTCTATTAAACCTTCTGATTTATTTAGTTTTGCAGCAATATTGGTTTTGGATATATAATCTGAATCGTTAATTTCCTTTAGCACATCTTTTAACAAAATATCATCTCCCTAAAATCTAACTAAAACCTAGTAGACTACCAATTTGGAATACTAAAACAGCTCCTAACCACCCAATGGCAAAGGTATATACTACGGTAAATATTGCCCATTTATAAGAATTAGTTTCCTTTTTTATGGTACCTATAGTAGCAGCACAAGGGATATATAGCAAGGTCATAACCATAAAAGATGCAGCAGTTAAAGGGGTGAATACCTCCTGTATTGTAGAAACAAGTTCTGCCCCTTGGCTTACACCAGCATATACCATTCCTAAAGTAGCAATTACTGCTTCCTTAGCTGCTATTCCTGAAAACAATCCTACTGCGGCCTGCCATGTGCCAAATCCAGCAGGTCTAAATATTGGAGCAATAAATAGGCCAATTTGTCCTAATATACTGCTTTGCCCATAAGGTTCAACGCCTAAAGGTAGCATGGCTAGAACCCAAAGTACAGTAACTACGGCAAATATAGTGGTTCCAGCTCTTTTTAAAAACCCAGATACATTGTCCCACATATTTCTTAAAACATTTCTAAGGGTAGGTAATCTGTAAGGTGGAAGCTCCATAATAAAATAAGAAGATTCACCTTTAAACAGAGTTTTACTAAAGATTTTACCCATTAACAATGCTACAACTATTCCTAAAAGGTAAAGGAAGAATAAAACTAATCCACCGTTATTAGGGAAAAATGCTGCAATAAATACTAAATAAATTGGAAGTTTAGCTCCACAGGACATAAAAGGATTAATTAAAATAGCAATCATTCTATCCTTTTTATTTTCTAAAGTTCTCGTGGACATTATTCCAGGCACATTACATCCAAAACCTACTATCATAGATATAAAAGTTTTTCCCTGAAGGCCTAAGGCTCTCATTATATTATCCATCACATAAGCAGCTCTAGCCATATAGCCACTATCCTCTAAAAACCCCATTAGCATATATAAAACTACTATTAATGGAACAAACTCCACAACTGCCCCAACTCCACCAATGATTCCCTCTGTAACAAAGGATATTATCCAACTAGGAGAGTTTATTATAATAAGTAGATTCTCTATAATTTCACTCAAAATTTCAATACCTCTACCCATAAGCTCACCAAATAAATCTTCACCAACGGTAAAAGTTAACTGAAACACTATAAGCATAATTAATGCAAATATAGGCAGCCCTAACCATTTATGGGTTAATACCTTATCTATTTTATCGGTTATGGTCTCTTCTGCCTCATCAGGTAATGTAACGGTAAGATCTGCTATGTTACTTACAAACTCATATCTTTTATCTACAATTTCCAACTCATAATCTTCTGTATTGTTTTTAATATTATGGATTACATTTTTAAACTCATTAGATGAATTTACATTTTCATCCTTGTTTACAAGTTCATATATATATTTATCTCCTTCTAGAAGCTTTATAGCAATCCATTGGGAAGGATATTCTAAATCTTTATTATTTAAAAATCCTTTTAGTTTTTCAACTTCCTTATCGATGTTTTCTCCATAGCTTATATTGGCTTTGAAATCTATATCTTTTTCAATTAATTCAATAGATTGTTTAATAAGTTCTTCTATACCTTTTCTTTTAGAAGCCACAGTAGGAATAACAGGTGCTCCTAGTTTTTCAGATAGAGCCTTAATATCAAACTTAATATTTCTTTCCTTTGCTTCATCGATCATATTTAATGCAACGACTACCTTAGCCCCCATTTCTAACAATTGAGTAGTTAAATATAAGTTTCGTTCAATATTGGTTGCATCTACTACATTAATAACCACATTTGGATTACCTTTAAGAATATAATCTCTGGCCACTATTTCATCTTCTGAAAAGGCTCCTAAACTATAGGTGCCTGGTAAATCTACAATATTATATATTTTTTCATTAAATTTTAAAACACCTTCTTTTTTTTCTACGGTGACTCCTGGCCAGTTTCCCACATGTTGATTAGAACCTGTAAGGGCGTTAAACAAAGTGGTTTTACCGCTATTAGGGTTACCGACTAAAGCAATAGTATTCAATTCAACATCTCTCCTTTAATCATATGATAATCATTATCAATATCTGACAAAAAATAAAGAACCTTAACTAATTACCTATTATTATTTTTTGTGCTAATCCGCGACCTAATGCGATCTTATTGCCAGATAAAGAAACTATTATAGGACCAGCATCATTTTTTACAACTTTAACTTTAGCTCCTGTGTTAAAGCCCATTTCATACAATCTTTTAGTAGCACAGCCTCCTGCGCATATTTTTTTAACTTTTCCCTGCTCTCCTGAGTTTAATTGAATTAAGGATATATCTGCCATAATTATTTCCCCCTTTATAAAAACTTATAATTAGAATAAGGCCACTAAACGAAACTGATAATCGCTATCAATATAATAATATATTTTTATAATAAAAGCAATACTTTGAGGTAAGATAATTAAAATAATGGATAATAACATAATACATTAAAGTGTGTTTACAAAGATATAAAAATAAGTTATAATAATAGCACACCTACCCCGGGGGTGTATTGTAAGGGAAAAGGAGTGATATAATGGCAAAGGAAAAGGTTACTATAGATATAGTAGGTATGAGCTGTGCAGCTTGTTCTGCTAGGGTAGAAAAAGCTTTAAGTAGACAAAAGGGGGTAATTAATGTAGCAGTTAATCTACTTCAACAAAAGGCTACTATCGAATTTGACTTAGAAAAGATTAAAATAGATGAGTTAATTAAAACTATTGAAAAGGCTGGATATAAAGCAGAAATTGAAGTAGAAAGAGATACAGATAGGGAAAAAGAATTAAGGAAAAAGGAAATAAAATCTCTTAAAACTTCATTTACAATATCAGCAATATTAAGTATACCTTTATTTTCAGCCATGTTTCTCCATATGTCAGGAATAGATAATATACTTACCAATGGATATTTTCAACTATTATTAGCTACTCCTGTCCAATTTATAATTGGATACAGATTTTATAAAGGAGCATTTAACTCTTTAAGGGGTGGAGGAGCCAATATGGATGTGTTAGTATCCATGGGAACTTCAGCAGCATATTTTTATAGTTTATATAATCTTTATGCTGGAGTTCATGAATACTACTTTGAAGCTTCAGCAGTTATTATTACATTAATACTATTAGGAAAAACCTTTGAAGCAGTAGCAAAAGGAAAGACTTCGGAAGCTATTAAAGAGTTAATGGGTCTTCAACCTAAAACTGCAAGAGTTATTAAAGATGGGGTAGAGAAGGATATTCCAATAGAAGAGGTAGAAATAGCAGATATTATAGTTGTTAGGCCAGGGGAGAGGATACCTGTAGATGGTGTGATTATAGAGGGGAATTCTGCCATAGATGAGGCTATGATAACTGGGGAAAGTATCCCTATAGATAAAACCATAGGAGATGAGGTAATAGGAGCTACTATAAATAAATTTGGTTCCTTTAAATTTGAAGCAACAAAGATAGGAAAAGATACGGTTCTATCCCAGATTATAAAATTAGTAGAAGATGCTCAAGGTTCTAAAGCTCCAGTCCAAAGATTAGCAGATAAGATATCCGGAATATTTGTTCCGGTTGTAGTAATTATAGCACTAATAACCTTTTTAGGATTTTACCTAATTAAGGGTAGTTTTAATGTGGGGTTAATAAATGCAGTAGCTGTTCTTGTAATAGCATGTCCTTGTGCATTAGGATTAGCAACACCTACAGCTATTATGGTAGGAACAGGTAAAGGTGCTGAAAATGGAATACTGATTAAATCTGGAGAGCATCTGGAAAGAGCCCATAAAATAGATACCATAATATTTGATAAGACAGGAACTATTACCAAAGGGGAACCAGAGGTTACGGATATAATAACTTTTAATTCTATGGATAGAGATGAACTACTAAGGATAACAGCTACTGTGGAAAAGGTTTCGGAACATCCTTTAGGTCAAGCTATAGTTAGAAAAGGTGAAGAAGAACTACTAAAAATAACAGAACCAGAAACCTTTATGGCAGTACCAGGGAAAGGATTAAAAGCTAAACTAGAAGGAAAAGAAGTATATATTGGAAATAGAAAACTAATGGTAGATGCAGATATACCTATAGAAGAAGCAGAAAAAGAGCTATTAAGATTAGAAGAAGAAGGAAAAACTGCTATGATCGCTGCCATAGATAGGAAGGTTTCAGGGATAATTGCAGTAGCTGATCAAATTAAAGAAAGCTCAAAAAAAGCTATAGAAGATTTAAAAGATATGGGCCTTGAAGTATATATGATAACAGGGGACAATGAAAGAACAGCTAAAGCTATTGGAAAGGAAGTAGGTATAACCAATGTTTTGGCAGAGGTATTACCTGAGAATAAGGCAGAAGTAGTCGAAAAGATAAAGAAAGAAGGAAAGCAGGTAGGCATGGTAGGAGATGGAATCAATGATGCACCAGCCTTAGTAGCAGCTGATGTAGGATTTGCTATAGGAACAGGAACAGATGTGGCTATGGAAGCAGCAGATATAACCCTTATGAGGGGAGATCTAAATAGTATTGTTACAGCCATAAGACTTAGCCATAGAACTATGAGAACTATAAAACAAAATTTATTCTGGGCGTTTTTCTATAATTCTATAGGAATACCTTTTGCAGCTTTAGGCTTTTTAAACCCAATGGTAGCAGGGGCAGCTATGGCTTTTAGTTCAGTATCTGTAGTTACTAATTCATTAAGGCTTAAAAAATTTAAATAATAGGGAGGATAGAAAAGTGGAGAAGATTATAACAGTAGAAGGTATGTCTTGTAATCATTGTGTAATGGCAGTTAAAAATGCATTAAGTAGTATAGAAGGAGTTTACAAGGTGGAAGTAGAATTGGATAATAGTAGGGTAGTAGTAGAAGGGGAAAAATTAGTAGATAAAGTTTTAAAGAAAGGAATAGAAGAAGCTGGGTATGATGTATTAAAAATAAAATAGGAATTTGGTGAAAATATGAATCCAGGCAAAGAAAAAGCAGCTAAAAAGCTAAAAACCGTAAGAGGCCAAATAGATGGTATAATTAAAATGATAGAAGAAGATAGATACTGTGTAGATATATCAACTCAGATTCTTTCTGCCATAGGTTTACTCAAAAAAGCCAATATAGATGTATTAAATTCCCATATAAGATCCTGTGTAAAAGATGCAATACTAGAAGGTGAAAAAGAAGGGGAAGAAAAAATAGAGGAGATAATTACCATAATAGATAAATATATAAGATAAGTTAATGATTTCACAAATAACTTCTCTTTATGGTGCCTGGCACCATAAAGAGAAGTTGTTTTTAGCATAAAATAATAGTTGCCAACCAGAACAAAAAACATTATTCTAGTATATGAGAATAAATTATAAATGCTGAAGAAAGCGTAATAAGGAGGAGGCAAGTTGCTAGATAAAATTATGAAGAAAAGAGAACAATTATATAAACAACTTAATTCAAAACCCATTGATTCTGAAGAGATTTTAAAAACAAGCCAGGAACTAGATAAGCTTATGTTAGAGTATTACAAAAACAAGGAAATAGATTATAAAAAGGATAATAGAATTTAGATTAAATTATGTTTATTCCGGTAATTGAACACATAGTATTTTAAATATCGTAATTGAGATCTTATCTTTAGTTTTCTGAATATTCTAATATATCACCAGGTTGACATTCTAATTCCCTACAAATTGCTTCTAGGGTAGAAAATCGTATGGATTTAGCTTTATTGTTTTTCAAAATGGATAGATTAGCATTGGTAATTCCCACTTTTTCTGCCAATTCTATTAGAGACATTTTCCTTTTTGCCATTATAACATCTAAATTTACGATAATTGCCATAGTATCCCTCCTATATAGTTAAAAGGCCTGTTAAAACAATTTTTATCTAGATATGATAATGTATAAAACAGCTTTCCCAAGGATAGTGTAAAAACAAAGTCTAATTATTAATATATTAAACTATTTATCGTTTGTCAATAAATAGTTATTGAAAAAAGATAAAGATACTTTATTTAAAGGTGATATTGATTTTTTTGACTAAAAAGGCTATAATAAATATGAAGGTCAGAGAAAGTCAAATTAAATAATCCTCCTATTTTCAAGGAAAGGGGACTTGAGTTAATGGAATATAAAGATTATTATAAAATTTTAGGAGTAGATAAAAATGCAAGTAATGATGAAATAAAAAAGGTTTATAGGAAATTAGCTAAAAAATATCATCCCGATTTAAACCCAAATGATAAAGAGGCTCAAGAAAAATTTAAAGATATAAATGAAGCTTATGAAGTCCTAGGAGATGAGGATAAAAGGAAGAAATATGACACATTTGGTAGTGGATATAATTTTACTAATGGTCAAAACTTCGATCCATCTCAATTTGGATTTGAAAACTTTGGCAATGGCTATAGATATACTTACACTACAGGGGGAGGCGGGGAAGGCTTTAGCGATTTTTTTAATATGTTCTTTGGAGGAGATAATTTTGGTATAAGTGATTTATTTGGAGGTAGAACCAAAAGGGGTACCTATTATAAACCTAAGCCTGAAAGATATGAAAGTGAAATTAGTATAACCTTGGAAGAAGGATATAAAGGTACAACTAAAACCATATCTTTTAGAGTAGGAAATGAAACTAAATCCTTGTCGGTAAAGGTACCAAAAGGAATATTGCCCGGGAAAAAAATAAAGATTAAAGGCGAAAAAGCAGGAATCCATGGGGATATCTATTTAAAGGTAAACTTTATTAAGGATTCAAAACTTAGACTTGAAGGGTTAGATATTTATAAAAGAATAGATTTACTTCCTTGGGAGGCAGCTTTAGGGGCAAAGATAGTAGTTGATACTTTCACAGGAAAAATCAAAATAGCCATTCCTCCAAGTATAGAAGGAGGTAAAAAGATAAGAATACCTAGAAAAGGCTATAGGGATATGAAAGGAAATACTGGAGATTTGTATATTGAAGTAAATATAGTAAATCCTCCTGACTTAACAGAAGAACAGAAAAAACTATATGAAAGGTTAAGAGAAATATCTCAATACAATCCAAGATAAGAGAGAGGTGATATTGATGGATTTTAATAAATTTACTCAAAGAAGTATAGAAATAGTGCAAAATTCCCAAGAGACAGCTATTAAAAACGGGAACCCTCAGTTAGAGGAAATTCATATTCACTATGCTTTAATAAATCAAGAAGAGGGGTTAATACCAAAAGTATTATCCTATATGGGTGAAAATGTAGACCTTATTAAAAACGATGTAGAAAGAGAAGTAGAGGCTCTTCCTAAACAATCAGGTAGTGGAGGTGCTCTCTATCCTAGTAGGATTTATACCAAAATACTTTTAAACTCTGAAGACGAAGCCAAAAAGTTTGGGGATGAATATATAGGAGTAGAGCATATATATATATCCTTACTTAAGGAAAGAGGAATACCTTCAGAGAAAATATTTAAAAGATATAATATAAACTTACAGAGGTTTTTAGAGGCCCTAAAAAAAATAAGAGGCAGTCAAACCATTACCTCTGACAATCCAGAAGCAACCTATAATGCTCTAAAAAGATTTGGAAGAGATTTAACAGAAGAGGCAAGGACAGGAAAGCTAGATCCAGTTATAGGAAGGGATGAGGAGATAAGAAATACTATCCGAATTCTTTCAAGAAGGACTAAAAACAATCCAGTTCTAATAGGTGAACCTGGGGTAGGTAAGACTGCCATAATAGAAGGATTAGCTCAAAGGATAATAAATAGAGATGTACCAGATGGATTAAAAGATAAAACCATATTTGCTTTAGATATGGGAGCGTTAATTGCAGGCGCTAAATATAGGGGAGAATTTGAAGAAAGGCTAAAAGCTGTATTGAAGGAAATAGAAGAATCTGATGGAAGGATTATAATGTTTATAGATGAAATCCATAATATTGTCGGTGCAGGTAGAACAGAAGGCTCTATGGATGCATCAAACCTATTGAAACCAATGCTTGCTAGGGGAGAGATCCTTTGTATAGGAGCAACTACTTTAGATGAATATAGAAAATATATAGAAAAGGATGCAGCTTTAGAAAGAAGATTCCAAAAGGTGCTAATAGACGAACCTACAGTAGAAGATACCATATCCATACTTCGAGGAATTAAGGAAAAATATGAAATTCACCATGGTATAAGGATATCGGATAATGCAGTTATAGCCTGCGGCACTTTATCCGATAGATATATTAGCGATAGGTATTTACCAGATAAGGCAATAGATTTAATGGATGA
>JAAZMG010000211.1 GCA_012798935.1 Tissierellia bacterium
AAATATATTATCTTCATTATATCCTACTTCCATTAAACCTTCATAAATCGGATATGTTCTTTTTTCTCCTATTAGAATAACATAGTCACATACCTTACCAATATTGATTCCCAACTCTCTATTGGCTTCTTCCTCTCTCGTTCCTAGCTCTACCATGCCAGGAGTTACTATTATCTTTCTTCCCTCTTTAAACTGACTTAATACATCTAAAGCAGCTTTTGCACCAATAGGATTTGAATTAAACGCATCATCTATTATTATTATTCCAGTACCTGGATTTATTATATTTAATCTATGAGGAATTGGTTCTATCTTTTGTATACCTTTCTTTATTTCTTCAAAATTAAGCCCCATAGCTATAGCTACGCTAACCCCTGCTAATATATTGTAAATATTGTGTTCCCCTAATAATCTAGTGGTACATCTTATACTATTTCCCTTCTTATCCTTAATTGTGAAAGTAGAACCCATTTCTGACACTTCTACATTTTCAGCATAGATATCCAATTCTTCAATATTATCTATACCATAGAGAATTTTTTCCTTAAAAGTTTTATCGGCTAATTTTTTAATATGCTCATCATCATAGTTAAATATTGCTATCCCATCTGTAGGCAATTCTTCAATTAATTCGTATTTTGTTTTAGTTATATTATCTAAGTTTTTAAATGTTTCTAAATGGGTAGGCCCTACGGATGTAATAACTCCAATCCTTGGTTGAGTCAACTTTGATAGTTCTCTAATGTCCCCAATGTTTTTAGCACCCATTTCCGCAATAAACACTTGATGTTTATCTGTTAATTCATCATTTATTACCATACTCAATCCCATAGGGGTATTATAACTTTCTGGTGTATTTAATACTCTATATCTTTCTTTTAAAATGGTTCCGGTTATAAATTTGGTACTAGTTTTACCAAAACTTCCTGTAATTCCTATTACACTTAATCTTTCCATGGATTTAATCTTTTCTTGTGCTTGTTTAAAATAATACGCATTTATACTATCTTCAATAGGTTTAATTATTATATTTGATATATACATGGTTTCAGGTTGAAAATAGTATAAAACAGTTCCTATAAATAGAATAATAGGAAAGTACAATAGTTTCTGGTTCAGCATATTTATATAAACTACACAAACTATTAATAAAATTACTAAATTCAATATTAAATTAGTAGCATAAAGTCTTTTTGCTCTTTTTGTAAATATTAAAGGTTTTTTTACTTCTTCCTTGGCATCTATAGTTAAAATCGTACAAAGGATCCAAAGTACATTGTAACAATACCAAATGGGCAATCTAATTGTTCTATATTTACCGAACAAAATAATAGCAGCTATATATAAAGCAGTTATTACAAGAATATATATTAGTGCTTTTTTAATTATTTTAGTATATGCTCTATTACTTTCTTGTAACCATTTTCTATACTCTTCCTTCTTATAACCTTCTAATTGCATCATATGTAAAAAAATTTTTGACCTCTTTATAATAGAATATGCCCATATTAATCCTAAAGACAATATTACTATTTTATACAAATTGACTCCCCCCTAATTCCTATCTTTAGCCCTCTATATTTTTAGGCATTAAAAAAGCTTTTAAGATTATTGAAAACTTATTATAATCATCCAAATACGAATAATGACCAGCACCTTCAATAACTACTAGACCACTATCTGGAATCTCCTTTTCCATGGCTTTTCCCATATATAGTGGTGTAGCAGTATCTTCATCTCCCCATATCAATAATGTAGGGGCTTGAATATTTTTAAGTATAGGTTTTAAATCTTCATTTACTACTTTAACAAGTATCTTTCGCATTATACCTTCTGCATCCTTATAATCTGTAGAACCAAAAAGTCTATAAAACTTTTCCATTTTCTTTTGGTCCTCTAACCAAAAGAAGAAGGTTTTATATAAAAATCTTAATTTTTTAAAACCGTAGACTTTTAAATAATACTTTAACCCCCTTTTTGGTATTAATCCTGCACTGTCAATTAATACAGTTTTGTCTACCATTTCAGGATAGTGAACCCCCAATAGTATGGAAATTTTTCCACCAAAGGAATGTCCTATTAGTATAATGTTTTTAATATTCATCTTATCCATAAATTTCTTTACAATTCTAGCATAATCCCCTGAACCAAATACCTCTTTAGGCTCTGTACTTTCACCAAAGCCTGGCAAGTCTAAAGCATATACTTTAAAATGGGGCTTTAAAAGGTTTACTATTGGTAAAATCGTATTTATATTGGCTCCCCATCCATGAAGTACTAATACATCTTTTCCTTGTCCTTCACATATATAGTTTAATTCTATTTCCTCAATCCTTGTTCTCATATTATACCTTCCTTAAATATCTATATAATAAATATTATTAACTAACCTTGTATGAATATAACAAATCTACCTATTTATTTATAATCAATATTCAACAATTCCTTAAGATTATATCATATAAACTTTGATTTTTACAGAGTCACTCCCTCCTCTTAAAAAATTTTAAATTTTTACGATTTAAAATAGGACAGTTCATCTTGAACTGTCCTATTTTATCCCCTACTTTGTATTAAATTGAACTTCCCAATATTTTTCCATTACTTTCAGAATTATAACTGCTAATATAGTTCCTCCAATACTGCTTAAAATAACCAGGAATAAATAAAAAACCCTTCCATTGAAGGGTTTTTTATTTATTTAAATAGATTAAACAATATTCCACCATAGTTTAAGAATAATTGTGCAAATACTAAGGACACTATGGTCATCAGCTTTATCAATATATTTAATGAAGGACCAGATGTGTCTTTGAATGGGTCTCCTACTGTATCTCCAACTACTGCTGCATGATGAGCTTCACTACCTTTTCCACCATGGTTTCCTTCTTCTATATATTTCTTAGCATTATCCCAAGCTCCACCAGAGTTAGCCATGAATATAGCCATCAATACTCCTGTAACTAATGCTCCTGCTAATAATCCACCTAGAGCTTCAGAGCCTAATAGTAAACCTACTATTATTGGAACTGCTACTGCCATAATTCCTGGTACAATCATCTCTTTTAAAGCTGCTTGAGTACTAATATCAACACATGTACTATATTCAGGTTTTGCTTTACCTTCCATAATTCCAGGTATTTCTTTAAATTGTCTTCTTACCTCTTCTATCATACTAAAAGCAGCTTTTCCAACTGCATCCATTGTCATTGCTGAGAATAAGAAAGGTAACATTCCTCCTATGAACATACCTGCAATTACACTAGGCTGTGTTAAATCTATTCCTTCTAATTGTACTGCTTGGGTATAGGATGCAAATAGTGCTAAGGCTGTTAATGCTGCTGAACCTATAGCAAATCCTTTACCTACTGCTGCTGTTGTGTTTCCAACTGAGTCTAATGTATCTGTAATTTGTCTTACTTCTTCTGGTAATTCACACATTTCTGCAATTCCACCAGCATTGTCTGCTATTGGACCATAGGCATCTACCGCTATAGTCATTCCTGCTGTGGAAAGCATTCCTACTGCTGCTAATGCTATACCGTATAGCCCTGTAGCTATATTTGTTAATCCACCTGAAGCATAAAATGCTATCAAAATTCCAATAGCTATTACTACTATTGGTCCTCCTGTAGACATCATACCTACTGATAAACCACCTATAATATTTGTACTAGAACCAGTTTCTGATTCGCTTGCTATTCTTTTTACTGGGTTGTAATCTGCTGAAGTATAATATTCTGTAATTCTAGCTATGATTAACCCTACTGCTAAACCAGCTAAAATTGCTATAAATGGCTGATTTGATTCTAAAATACTTCTACTTAAAAAGAAAGCTGCTACTACAGTTATAACTGAGCTTGCTAATGTTCCAGTATTTAATGCTTTTTGTGGGTCTTTATCTCCTCTTACAAAATAAACTCCTATTATAGATGCTATTATTCCTACTGCTGCTAATGATATTGCAAAGATAACTCCTTTATCTCCATAAGCTGCCAATCCTAATGTAATAGCGGATATTATAGCTCCTACATAGGATTCAAATAAATCTGCTCCCATACCTGCAACGTCCCCTACATTATCTCCAACGTTGTCAGCTATTACAGCTGGGTTTCTTGGGTCGTCCTCTGGAATTCCTGCTTCTACCTTACCTACTAAATCTGCTCCCACGTCTGCTGCTTTGGTATAGATTCCTCCTCCAACTCTAGCAAATAATGCTATTGAAGAAGCACCTAGTCCAAATCCTGTTACAATGGCTGGGTCAGGAAATAGTATGTATAAAACTGATACTCCTATTACCCCTAGTCCAACAACACTCATTCCCATTACTGAACCACCAGAAAAAGCTACGTTTAACGCTTTATTCATACCTTTTTCCATGGCAGCATTGGCTGTCCTTACATTGGCTTTGGTAGCTACCTTCATTCCAAAATATCCAGCAAGGGCTGAAAAAACTGCTCCTACTAAGAAAGATACTGCTGTTTGCCAATTTATTCCTATTATCAATATGATGAAAAGAACAACAACAAATATTGATAAGGCTCTGTATTCTCTTTGCAAAAAGGCCATGGCCCCTTCTTCTATATAAGAGGCTATTTCCTTCATTCTGTCATTTCCAGGACTTGCCTTGTCAATGGAACTGGCTTTGTAAAAAGCGAATAGTAGTGCTACTATCCCAACTATTGGTGCAAATATTAGTGCAAAATCCATTTCTATATACCTCCTTATTTTTATTGAATGGCTGCAAAAACTAATGCAGATATCATAAACACAATTGCTGAAATTGTGGTTACTTTACTAAGCATAGCTTCCATAGTTCTAGCTCCCGATTTTCCCCAAAGTTTTTCTGATCCTCCACTTATGGCTCCCAATCCTTCTGATTTACTCTCTTGAAATAGTACAGATATAATCAAAGAGATGCCCGAAATAAGAATTAATGCCGAGAAAAATTTTACCATATTTACACCTCCTATATTGAAATGGGAAAATTTATTTTATAATATCTATAAACATGAATATTTTAACACAGTGGTCTTATAAAATCAATAGTAGTAAAAAAGAATAGTAAGGTAAGCCTTACTATTCCTTTATATTATAGAATGCCCTCTTCCCTTTATATTTACTATTTAAACCTAGGGAATCTTCAATTCTTAATAGTTGATTATATTTAGCCACCCTATCAGTTCGTGAAGGTGCTCCTGTTTTTATCTGACCTGCGTTAGTTGCTACTACTAAATCTGCAATAGTTGTATCTTCAGTTTCTCCAGACCTATGAGATACTACTGCAGTATAACCATGAACTTTTGCCATTTCTATAGTATTCAATGTTTCTGTCAAAGTCCCTATTTGATTTAATTTTACTAATACTGAATTAGATACTCCTAAATCTATTCCCTTTTCTAAACGTTCAGTATTGGTTACAAATAAATCATCTCCTACTAATTGAATTTTGTCCCCTAGTCTATCTGTAAGCTTCTTCCAACCATCCCAATCGTCTTCTGCTAATCCGTCTTCTATGGACTTTATTGGATATTTCTCTACTAAGTCAACATAATAATCTATCATTTCATCTACATTTAGTTCTCTACCTTCTCCTTCAAGCTTATAAACTTTTCTTTCTTCATCATACATTTCTGTAGCTGCTACGTCTAGGGCAAGAACTACATCTTCTCCTGGCTTATACCCTGCTTTTTCAATGGCTTCAACTATTGTTTTTAGTGCTTCTTCATTGCTGGATAAATTAGGTGCAAATCCACCTTCATCACCAACAGCAGTATTTAATCCTTTTCCCTTTAATACTGTTCTTAAATTATGGAATATTTCTGCTCCCATTCTTAAGGCTTCTCTAAAGCTTGGTGCTCCAACAGGCATAATCATAAACTCTTGAATATCTACATTATTATCAGCATGCTCTCCACCATTAAGAATATTCATCATTGGTACTGGAATAACTTTTCCATTTACTCCACCAATATAATTATAAAGAGGCATTCCTAATTCATTAGCAGCTGCTCTAGCTACTGCTAGGGATACTCCTAAAATAGCATTAGCGCCTAATTTACCTTTGTTTTCTGTTCCATCTAATTCTATCATTTTAGTGTCTATTCCTATTTGATCATATACATCCATTCCAATAATTTCATCTGCAATTATATTATTGACATTGTCTACTGCTTTCATAACACCTTTTCCTAAATATCTTCCTTTGTCTCCATCCCTTAACTCTACTGCTTCATAGGCTCCTGTGCTGGCTCCTGATGGTACTAAAGCTCTACCAAAGCTATCGAATTCTGTCCAAACTTCCACTTCTACTGTTGGGTTCCCCCTAGAATCCAGTACTTCTCTGGCATATATATCCGTAATTAAACTCATATTTTATTCCTCCTGTTTGTTTATATTTAATTGTTTGGTTATACCTGGCGACCAAAGGTCGCCCCTACAAACCATAATTTACATTTCACATTTCATAATTTACATTTTACATTTTACAATTGTTAAAGTCTTATAAGACTTTGGCCTGTCATCTCCGCTGGTTTTTCTAAGCCCATCATATCCAATAAGGTTGGTGCTAAATCAGCAAGAATTCCTTCATGTAATTTAACATTTCCTTCACCAATCAATATTAATGGCACTTTATTAGTTGTATGGGCAGTAATCGGGCTATTGTCCTTTTCATCTATTAGCATCTCTGCATTACCGTGGTCAGCTGTAATTATAGCCTTCCCGTTTTTCTTTATTAGTAAATCTATTATCTCCCCTAGACAACTATCTACAGTTTCCACTGCTTTTACCCCTGCCTCTACCACACCAGTATGTCCTACCATATCTGGATTTGCAAAGTTTAAAATTATTAAATCGTATTTATCCATATTTAATCTATTTATAACTTCTTCTTTTACTTCTATAGCACTCATCTCTGGTTTCAAATCATAGGTGGCTACCTTTGGCGAAGGTATTAAAACTCTATCCTCATTTTCATAGGGTTCTTCTCTGCCACCATTGAAGAAAAAGGTTACATGAGCATACTTTTCTGTTTCAGCAATCCTTAATTGATTAAGTCCTAAGTTACTTATATACTCTCCTAAAGTATTTTCTGGTTTTCCCGTTTTAAAGGCAATATGGACATCTTCTATAGTCTTATCGTATTCTGTCATGGTAACATAAAAAGTATCTACTTTCTTATTCCTTTCAAATCCATCAAAGTCCTTATCTACAATTGCTCTTGTTATCTGCCTTACCCTATCTGGTCTAAAATTGAAAAATATTAGGGAATCTCCACTATCAATAGTAGCTATAGGTTCTCCCTTTTCAGTAATAATGGTAGGAATTACAAATTCATCATTTATACCTTCATCATAGGATTTTTGTACTGCTTCTATACTAGATACATCTTCTTTACCTTCTCCTAGAACCAAGGTATCATAGGCTAATTTAGTTCTTTCCCATCTTTTATCCCTATCCATTGTATAGTATCTTCCAGATACAGTAGCTATCTTTCCTACACCAATTTCCTTTATCTTTTCTTCTAATTCTATAAGATGTTGTTTCCCAATTGTGGGAGGTACATCCCTACCGTCTAAAATTGCATGGATATATACATCTTTCAAATTCTGTCTTTTACATAGTTCTAAAAGTGCATATAGATGGGTATTATGACTATGAACTCCGCCATCGGATACTAGCCCCATTATATGAAGTTTTGAATTGTTTTTCTTACAATTATCTATTGCTTCTAGGAACTCTTTTTTATTGAAAAAATCTCCATCTTCTATGGATTTAGTTATCTTGGTTAGTTCTTGATAAACTATCCTACCAGATCCGATATTTAAATGTCCAACTTCAGAATTCCCCATTTGACCTTCTGGCAAACCTACAGCTAAACCACTAGCTTCTACCATTGTATTTGGATATTCTTTTATAAGTCTATCAAATTCTGGTGTCTTTGCTAAATAAATAGCATTTCCTTCATATTCTTTACCTATTCCCCAGCCATCTAATACTATTAACATTACTGGTTTTTTTGTCATATCTATATCCTCCATCTAATAGTTTACCAAGGCTACAAAATCTTCAGCTACTAAACTAGCACCACCAACTAAGGCTCCGTCTATCTCTTCCTTTGCCATTAGCTCTTTTATAGTATTTGGCTTAACGCTTCCTCCATATTGTATTCTTATATTGTCCTTAGCCTCTTTATCGTATTTGTTTCCGATAATTTCTCTAATGAATCCACACATCTGGTTTGCATCATCACTTGAAGCTGTTTTGCCTGTTCCTATAGCCCAGATTGGTTCATAAGCAATTACTATATCTTTAATATACTCTTTATCTATACCTTCTAAAGCTTTTAGTACCTGCTCCTTAACAACTTCCTCTTCCTTAGCACTTTCTCTTTCTTCTAAAGTTTCTCCTACGCATACTATAGGTTTTATATTATGCTTTAAAGCGGATTTAACTTTTTTGTTTACCATCTCATCTGTTTCCCCAAAATATTGTCTTCTTTCTGAATGACCTATTATACAATAATCTACTCCTATTTCCTTTAACATCAATGGAGATATTTCACCTGTATAAGCTCCACTGTTCTCCCAATGCATATTTTGTGCACCTAATTTTATATCTGTTCCTTCTATAGCTTTTTTTACCTCATTAAGATTAGTAAATGGTACACATACTACTGCTTCTACTTCTTTATTTAAACTATGTTCTTTTATATTATCAATCAACAGAAGGGATTGAGAAATAATATTATTCATCTTCCAATTCCCTGCAATTATTGGTACTCGCATTTTATAACCTCCTTACTTATCACTAATAGCTGCAATTCCTGGCAATTTCTTTCCTTCTAAAAATTCTAAGGATGCTCCTCCTCCTGTTGATATATGGGTCATCTTGTCATCATAACCTGCTTTTTCAACAGCTGAAGCACTATCGCCACCACCTACTATCGTAATTCCATTTGATTCTGCCATTGCCTTAGCTATAGCTTCCGTACCTTTTTTGAAATTTTCCATTTCAAAAACTCCCATAGGTCCATTCCAAACTATAGTCTTTGCATTTTTTATCTCTTCTGAGAAAAGTTTAATTGTTTCTTCTCCTGAATCCAACCCCATCATATCTGAAGGAATATTATTTATTTTTACAGTATTAAATTCTGTATCATTTTTAAATTCTTTTGCTACTACTACATCTACCGGTAATAGTAGTTTTACATTTTTTTCTTCTGCCTTTTTAAGTAATTCCTTAGCTAGATCTATTTTATCTTCCTCTAGAATAGAAGTACCCACCTCATATCCTTGTGCCTTTAAGAAAGTATAGGCCATACCCCCACCAATCAATATAGTGTCAACTTTATTAAGCAAATTCTCTATTACTCCAATTTTATCCGATACCTTAGCTCCACCTAAAATAGCCACAAAGGGTCTTTCTGGATTTTCTAAAGCCTTACCCATTACAGCGATTTCTTTTTCTACTAGATAACCTACAGCAGAAGGCAACTCATTTGATACTCCTACATTTGAAGTATGAGCTCTATGGGAAGTACCAAAAGCATCATTTACATATAAATCTCCTAAAGAAGCTAATTCCTTAGCAAAGTTCTGTTCGTTTTTTTCTTCTTCTTTTCTAAACCTTGTGTTTTCTAATAATACTACATCCCCATCTTCCATATTTGAAACTATTTGTTTAACATTATCACTTACTACCCTATTGTCTTTTGCAAATATTACTTTTTTATTTAACAATTCCGATAGTCTTTTCTGTACAGGTGCTAGACTAAATTTAGGATTAGGTTCTCCTTTTGGTCTGCCTAAATGGGACATTAAAATAACTTTAGCTCCATTTTTGATTAAATATTCAATTGTAGGTAATGAGCTGGTTATTCTTCTATCATCGGTAATATTCCTATTATCGTCCATAGGAACATTGAAATCACATCTAACAAGAACTCTTTTGCCCTGTACATCTAAATCTTCCAGTGTTTTTTTATTTAACATAGTATCACCTCGTAGAAAATTTAATATATTGGTAATTTTTAAAAGCCGGTCTTTTTAAAGACCGGGCTTTTATATTATTTATTGGCAACTAATTTAGCAAGGTCTACAACTCTTTCTGAATATCCCCATTCGTTATCATACCAAGCAACTACTTTAACCATGTTATCAATTACCATAGTTGAAAGTCCATCTACTATTGAAGAACGTGGATCTCCTTGATAATCTCTAGATACTAATGGTTCTTCTGAGTAGCCTAATATTCCCTTCATTTCTCCTTCAGAGGCCTTCTTTAGGGCTTCGTTAACCTGTTCTACTGTTGTATCCTTCTTTACTTCAAATACCACATCTACCATGGAAACCGTAGGTACAGGCACCCTTACTGAGAAACCATTTAACTTGCCTTTTAATTCTGGTAGAACTAAGGCTACTGCCTTTGCTGCTCCAGTTGTAGTTGGTATTATATTTTCTGCTGCTGCTCTTGCTCTTCTTAAATCTTTATGCCTTTTATCCAATATTTGTTGATCATTGGTATAAGCATGGATTGTAGTCATCAATCCTTTATTTACTCCAAAATTATCTAAAATAACTTTAGCTACTGGCGCTAAACAGTTAGTTGTACAGGATGCATTTGAAATAATATGATGATTCTCTGGATCATAGTCCTTTTCATTTACACCCATTACTATTGTAACATCTTCACCCTTAGCAGGGGCTGTTAGAATTACCTTCTTAGCTCCTGCCTCTATATGTTGTGAAAGACCTTCTCTATCCCTAAAAGCTCCTGTAGAATCAATTACTAAATCTACTCCTAAATCTTTCCATGGTATCTCTGATGGAACCCTGTGAGCTACTACTTTTATTTTCTTTCCATTAATAATAAAACCATCTTCTACTACTTCAATAGTGCCATTGAATTTACCATACATTGAATCATATTTAAGCATATGTGCTAAGGTATTTAAATCCCCTGATGCATTTAACGCCACTATTTCAAAATCCTCTACATTGTTCTCAAAATAAATCCTTAAAAAGTCTCTTCCTATTCTTCCAAATCCACTTAATCCAACTTTCATTGCCATAAGTATTCCTCCTTAATATTTTATATATTAAAGCTACTAGGTAGCTTTCTTAACTATTTTGATTATTTGTTTGGCAGCTCCCTCATCTGTTACAATAGTCATATTGTTTCTCAGGGAAGCTATGGACATTATAGCTTCTGCTTTGCCTTTTCCACCAGCTACTCCTATAACCTTTTCTATATTTTGAAAATCTTCTAAGGATAATCCTACGGTTAAAGATTCCCAAACTTCATTACCTTCTATATCAAAATAATGCCCAAAAGCTTCAGCTACAGCGCCCTTTTCTATTAGTTTGTCTATTTTATCCTTAGGCAGCTGTCTTCTTTTAGCCATGGTATCTGCTCTTCCAATACCAAAAACTAATATATCCATTTTTTTAATTAAATCCATCACTTCTTTTATATCGGATATTTTTAATACTGCATCTAAAGTTGTCCTGTCAATATCATCAGGTACATGGAGAAGTCTATAATTTCCTTCTAGTTTTTTGGCCAATTTTGCAGCTATACTATTGGATTGGGTTTCTACATCCTTTCCCAGGCCTCCTCTGGCAGGAGTTACTATTATATTATCAGCTACCTTACCTGTAGGCATCTCCTCTGCTACTTGAGCCATAGTGGTACCTCCAGTAATACCTATAATAAAATCTTTTTTAATAAGCTTTCTTAAATATATAGAGCTAGTTTTTCCCATATCCTTTAACACTAATCCATTTTCATCAGAATTACCTGGTACTATTATAACCTTTTCAACCTTTAAAATATCCTTCAGCGTTTTTTCTAAATCTGAAATACCTTTCAGCTTATGCATTACATCTTTTAAATCTCCAATAACCTTCTTTCCATCTTCTGTTACATACATACCCATACTTTCAATATTCAACAATCCTTGTTCTTTAAGTATATTTACTTCTGTCCTAATGGTTCTCTCGCCAGTATTTAATTCATGGGCTAATCCTCTTCTCCCAATAGGTTGGTTATAATAAATATTCCGTAAAATATTGTATCTAATTTCCATTAAGTCAAATATCTCAGGAACTATTTTCTTTTCAAGTTCAATTAAATCCATTATAAAGCACCTCTTGTCAGTCTAATTATCTATTATTATGTGAAGATTAGCTAATATTAATCGGGGGGACTGTTAGTGTCCCTTATATGTATTATTTGTCCCACCTTCTACAAAAAAATACAGAGAAGATTTTCTCTACGTTTATATTATAATCTATATATTGTTTTTTTTCAAGGGAATGCAACAAGAAAAAACTCCTATTTTTTAAATTAATACAAAGTAGGAGTTTTCTCATTTTATATTAATCTTTATATATAATTTACACTGCGAATACCTTTGAATCCAAAACCAGGATCATCTGTCACCATAATTCTACAATCTTCAAATATAGCTCCCCCATTGATTGGGTCTTCGCTGCATAATAGGGGCCCATCTAAATCTATCTTTGTAATTATATTCTTTGCAGCAGCTAAATGAACAGCTGCAGTAACACTTACTTTAGTTTCAAGCATACAACCTAACATACACTCTACCCCATATATTTCAGCTATAGAGCATATTTTTAGTGCATTGTGAATGCCTCCTGTTTTCATTAATTTTATATTTATTAAATCAGCAGCACCCATTTGCATAATAGTTATTGCATCTCTTGGTGAAAATACACTCTCATCGGCTAATACGGGAATAGCAACATTGTCCGTTACTAATTTCAATCCTTGTAAATCATGGGCTAATACAGGCTGCTCTACAAGTTCTATATTTAAACCTGCATCTTCCATCTTCCTTAGAATATATATGGCTTCCTTAGCATTCCAGCCTTGATTTGCATCTATCCTTAAATCAATATCATATCCTACAGCCTCTCTAATAGCTTCCATACGTTTTATATCCAAAGCTGAATCCTTACCTACTTTTATTTTTAATGTTTTATATCCTTGCTTTACGGCTTCAATACTATCTTGAGCCATTTCATCTGGATCATTGACACTTATAGTTATATCGGTTGTTATTTCCTTTCTATAGCCACCTAATAGTTTATAAACTGGAGCCTCATATAATTGCCCGTATAAATCATAAATTGCTATATCAACTGCTGCTTTTGCACTGGTATTATTAACAATAGATTTATCTAATTTTAGCATTATTTCTTCTATGTTCGAGATATCCAGGCCAATTAAATGCTTCTTTATATGGTCTTCTATAGCGCCTATTATTGCACCTGTCGTATCCCCTGTTATTACTCCGGTAGGTGGCGCTTCCCCATATCCAATATGTCCAGTGTCTGTTTCAATCCTTACTATAATATCCTCTATACTTTCAACAGTTCTTAACGCTGTTTTAAAAGGCTTCTTTAGTGGCACTGATATATGCCCCAGTTTTATATCTGTAATTTTCATATATATATGCACCTGCCTAATAGTATTTAGATTTAACCTCTGAATACTTTTTTACAGCGTCTTTATATGCAGTAATCATGGCCTTTTTTGAAGATCCAAAGTATCTTCTTTCTATTTCTTTTTCCACCAATGCATCAAACTCATCCAGTCTTTTGTTTATAAAAATGCTATAGACAAAATCCTTTGTGGTTCTGATTGTAGACGTGCAATCAAGATCGACAATTAAATCCGTTTTTGTATCTACTACAAATCCTATAAAAAACATTTTAAATTTCTCAGTTATGGCATTGTCAATATTTGTTTTCCCATGTCCAATTATAAATACAGTTTCCTTAGAATACAATTCCATCACCTTATCCTTAAAATATTATCTTGAAAATTCTTCATACACCATTTTGGATAATCTCCCTATTATTTCTCTACCTTCTTTATTTGATATATTTTCATTGGTTAAAACACAGATAATATAGGGATTATCCTCCAAATATACTATACCTACATCATGCTCCAAATAATCTAAATCACCAGTCTTATGAGCTATCATTATATCATCTGGAAGATATAAGTCTAATCTTCCCTTTACTTGCTGTTTCTTTAAAACATCTACAATAAATTGAGAGCTATCCCTATCGATAAGCCTTCCATTGAATAATGAATCAAGAATTTTTAATATATCTTTTGCACTGGTTATATTTTCCTTACCTGCCTGTGCAGCTTTAAAATCCATCATCTTCCTTTGCAGCATGGTGGAATCAAAACCTAAATTACTTATTAAAGTATTTATATTATCCATACCTAAAATATCAATAATTATATTTGTAGCAGTATTATCGCTAATGATAGTCATTAATGTCAATAACTCGCCTATTGTAAATTTATGTCCTGCTTTTAATTCCTTTAATATACCATCTCCACCTACTTTATCATCATCTGCTAATGTTATTTTTTGGTTCAGTTCTATTTTACCTTCTTTTATTTGCCTACAGGCCTCAGCAAATATAAATAATTTTATTAGGCTAGCAGAAGGAAATACTTTTTCTTCATTTATATATACCACATTCTGTGTATTCATATTCTTTACTGCTAATCCTATATTAGCTTCTGTGGAATCAATGATAGTATTCAATTTCTTTTTTAAATCCATATATTTCACCTCCAGTTTGCTTTATAAAATACAACTAACCAAAGAAAGACCTTATGAACACTAATAATATTGTTGCAACGGTAACAGTTATACCAAACTTAACCATATTCTTTAAATCTTTAGATCTTGCAAGTCCCATTTGTCCAAGCATATCTGCTTCAGGATAAGCAAAAGAGGTTATTTGGGAACCTACTAACAAAATCATACCCCATAGGGTAGATGAAATTCCTAAATTCTTAACCAATATATTAAACATATTATCCATTACCACTGTCTGTGCAACTGCAGCACCTCCAACTCCAAATATCCCAGTTAAAGTGGAAATCAATGAAAATACAATCTTGCTTTGTGATAATAGTAAAGGTTCAATTAATCCTACTAAAGCTTCAAAAGCACCAGCTTCTGAAATGAAGGCAATGAATGGATCAAATAAAACAAACATAATAAATAGCCATACCATCCTCCCAGCACCTTCAATCATAGTATCAAAAATAGTATTTAAATCTAGTTTACCAAATATACCCGTTAAAATTGCAGTTGTAAACATTACGACTATAGCATAAGATGAACCACTCTGGGCAAACATTCCATAAATAATTAATACTATAAGTGAAATAAAAAATACTACCGTAGCCCTTTTTGTATCTGAACTTACTTTATAATCTTCATTTGGCTTTTCTACATTCTCATATCTATATACATCTCTAGTCTTATTTTGAATCCTTTGGCTCATGAAAAATGTAACTAACCAACAAACTATAGCCACTGGCAATCCTATACCTGTTAAATAGGTTCCATAGCTTAAACCTGTTATACCCATTATAGTTACTACTTGTGGCGAATAAGGTCCTATAAATAGACCTGTTGCTCCTGCACCGTGAAGCACTGCAGCTAAAGTAGATGGTGTTATACCTATTGCTGCTACAAGTGGAATGACGATTGGAGCTATTATTGCATTTGCACCTGCAAGGGTCCCCAATAAAGCTACTAAAATAACGGAACTAATCATAACTGCTAATATAGCTTTCTTTTCATTATTAATTCCTATCTTATTCATAAATGATAAAACGATATATTCAGCTACACCTGTTCTCTTTAAGATTTCTCCTAATGCAGAACCTAGCATTATAATAAATCCTATCATTGCTAGAAAAGACCCTAATGCCTCACTAATTACACCGCCCATATCCATTAATGGCTGTTTAGTAAGAATTGCACTTAATAAAACACAGATAACCACATTTAGGATTGGATTAATATCCTTAAATGCAAGAATAATATAGATAATTAAAGGAACCAATGCCCAAATTGGTGATAAATTAAATAACATAAACAAAACCCCCTTTGTTTTTAATAATATACAAAAATAATAAAATTAATTAACCCATCTTAACCACCTATCACCTCCAACAAAAAACAAGGCCATAGAGACACATAAAAACACATATGCTCCTCAATGACCTTGTTTATGACGATGTTATGCATCTGAATAAACAAGTGACAGTTTTCTAAATATTCTGTTACCTTATATATATTATATAATATAGAGCTGTATTTGCAAGAGAATTTTTGATTTTTTATTTATACCTATCAAAAGTCTTTCTTTTTTATATTTTCTTATCATATGAGAAATTATAAACCTAATATTAAATTATATGACAAACTATCTAATCTATTCCATATTATAATAGCTCAATAATTTAACTATTTTCTTTTTGGCTATTTCCTTCCCGCGATCTATTCTATCAGGTGTAATGATCTGAGGATGGGCCGAGGCATTGCGAAGATTAACCACATTATCTAGATCAATCATAAATCCAATATCAAAAAAACTATGCTCAAATTGTTGTTCAAGATAATTTTTAAAATCTCTATATATTCTCCCCTCTTTCAAAAAAACATTTTCTTTTTTAAGAACAATTCTCAAGATGTACACCATTGTTCCAAGTTCAAATTTCCACTGATTTTCATTGTCTTTGTATTCGGTAGTATATTGGCTAACCCGCCGAGCAAATCTTTTCGTTTGGTTACTTTTAAAATCTTTTGGAAATTTACGTTCAACATTTGTTCCATCTTCTATTAACTTCTTAATATACCCTTTAAACATTTTTGAATATATTTCCTTTTCCAAAGCCTTGCAATAGGATAGCATTGCTATAGATAAATCAAACTTCTCCGCTTCCTTATATTCTTGATATAATAACTCTGCAGTTGGCAAAAATCGCTTAGATTCTGCTTCTAACCTTTCCCAAAATGGTTTAATCCATTCTTGTACAACTGGGATATATTGTTCAATATCGGATTTTTCAATTAATTCATCAATCTTTTCTTGTATTTGTTCTATAACAACCTCTTCATCTTCCACAGCTAGACCTAATTGTTTCTTTATAATTGTAATATCCTTATCTAATCGAGCTAGCCGTTGCTTTAGATCATTTATATCGTCAATATCTTTTAAAACCTTATTATAAACTATTCTTTTTGTATTGCCCTGAATATTTGTTACTTCCTCATAACTATCTTTTTTAAGAAATTCTTTATAGCTATAAGTTTGATTACAATTTGCATTAATCACTACCCACTTTCTTCCAAGGTTTTGCGCTATTACTGGTAACTTTTGATCCACATCATAAGGTGAGAATATCCAATCATTTTTTGATGTTGTCATCTTCAATAGGTCAATAAAATGTTTTCCACTCATGGTAGTTGAAAGTTTTTCCTTGATATCAAAAAAGCTACCCACGGTGGCCCCCCAAACGCTAGACTTTTCGCGAGGGTGTTCTTTCATATAATACTTTAGAAATGCTCGTCCATCTTTTATAACTATCCTTTTATCTTCAAATAGCTGGTCCATCTTTTCTTTGCTATACCGCCACTTTCGGTTATTATTAGGCCTAATACCATTCCACACATAATCATAATGACCCATATTTGTTGTTAAAAGTTTCAAATTATATCTATCCCTGTCATCTAAAAAATTGAATTCATCTATATAATTGTTATAATCTTCATAGACTTTATTTAAGGTATATTTATTTGTTTTGGAATAAAAATATAATATTTCATGATTCATACGCTCTGGCCTTTTATCATATGAAGACCTAATTCTAGTTTCAAGTGTAATCTGCATTATATAGGTGCTTGAAAAAATCTGATCGAGCATTAGTTTATAATCAATAACCGATCTAGTCGGTGCTCTAAAAACAAGAATCCCGGTATCTTTTAATATTCTCATTGAATTTTCCAGAATTTTAGATACAAAATTCCCATACTCATCTTTTTCTTTATTTTCAGCTTCTAATCTTAATTTTAATCTTTCTTCATTAATATCTTCGGTGGCTATATTATAGCTTTTATTTTCTTCAGAATTATATATAAAGCCCTGGTGTCCAGTATACCAAGGCAAATCCAAATAAATAAAATTAAATTGATCATCTTCTATAGACTCCATAGTATGGATTACATTTTTATTGTGTATTAATAGATTTTGATTGAATTGCATCATTATCCTCCTATATCTCATTTAACACATCATCTAATTTGGTAGCTGGTAAAAATTTTACATATAATTTTACCCTTTCATCATTTTCTAAATCTTTAACAAATCTTTCTTCAACATTACTATCAAATACTACATGATCAAATAATCCTCGCTGGCTTGGGATTAAATTATCGTTTAGATAGCCAAAAATCTCTTCAGTTTCAAATAGCTTCTGTGAATAATACTTGCCCTTACCAAGTTTAGTATACTTTATGCCATCTACTATAAGCTTTTCTTTAACTGAATTTATAATATTACTAATCTCCTGCATATATATTTGAGGGTTTAATTTAAATTGATCTAATGTATTGCTCTTTGTCAATATTTCGATTGTAGTTTTATATTTTCCTTTTTAAGATAATGATGGTCAAATTCTTGTGATTCCTCTACCTTTGGCAGAAGTTTTTTCTTCAGGCCTCATCCCTTCTTCTATAAAACTGTAAAAAACCTCTTGAGGAGTTACGCCTCTAATATATTCTTCATACTTATCATATAATACCCTTCCATTTAAATTTGCCAACCTTTTGGAATCGTTCCTTTATTGACATTGGTTCTCCTCCCTCATACCCATCCCTCATGGCTATTTAAGCCTTCATAACATAAGCTTGTTGATAAGTATAATCATTTTTATTATACTATGGTTTGCTAATATTTACATTGCAAATGCCCATTTTTAAAAATAAAAGACCCTATGCTAAATATAAATTTATTAGTTTTAGGGCCTTTATATCTATACATTTGCCTTCCCAGTTTTATGCTGTATATCAATTTTCATTATACTTATATTGTCTTTTACACTCTCAATATATTTTTTACCTTTATCTAAAAAATCTTGAGAATACTTTTCTATAAGTTTAATTAAAATAATTTCCTTAAGATCCTCTGTTACTTCACTGGCAGTTCCAAAGGCTATGCAACTTTTATATTTTGTACTAAATTTACTTGAAAGTACCTGTGTATCCGTAACAACACAAAAACATACTTTGTTGCTCTTTTTAATATTTCAAGGCTATTAATATCTCTTTCTAATTGAAGATGAAGGAATTTCTAACTCATCCCTATATTTTGCAACTGTCCTTCGGGATACTTTTATACCTTTCTCTTTTAATATATCCGATATTCGTTGGTCACTATAGGGTTTTTTTGGATTCTCTTTTTCTATTAAATCTTTAATAACCGATTTGATACTTGTAGATGACATCTCTCCATCTTTACTTGATAGGCCAGTGGAAAAGAAATATTTAAGTTCATATAAACCTCTAGGAGTTTGAACGTATTTTCCATTGGTAGCTCTACTTACTGTAGATTCATGCATACCAATATCGTCAGCTACGTCCTTCAAAGTCAAAGGCTTTAAAGCTTTTTCTCCCTCTTTAAAAAAGTCCATTTGAAATTTTAATATGGATTCTACCACATTGTAAATAGTTGCCCTTCTTTGCTCAATGCTTTTAATAATCCACATAGCTGAGTTTAGTTTATCAGTTAAATACTCTGTTGCTTTTGAATCTTTTTCTTGTCTCATTAAGTTTTTATAAAAATTATTAATATTCAGTCTAGGCCCGGTTGCATCATTTATTAAAATAATATACTCTCCATCTACAAATTTAATAGTAGCATCTGGAACAATATACTTTACTTGATCGCAATCACTAGTGAAACATCTTCCCGGTTTTGGTTCTAAAGTTTTAATATAGTCACAAATATCCTGAACTTCTTTTAATTCTATATTTGATTCTTTTGAAATTTTTAATAATCTGTTATGAGCTAAATCTTCTAAATAATCTTTTACTATTACCTCAGCATGTGGCTTTTTGAGTTCATCTTCTTTAATTTGGATTAATAAACATTCTTTTAAATTTCTTGCTCCTACCCCTGTGGGCTCAAAAGTTTGTATAAGAAATAAAACGTTTTCAACATCTTGAACATTAATACCTAAATCTTTAGCTATTTGTTCAACAGATGTAACTAGATAACCGTTTTCATCAATATTTTCTATTAAAATTTTTCCTATCTTTATAGTCTTCTCATCTATTTCCGATACATTTAATTGAAATAATAAATTTTCTCTTAAAGAAGGAGAATAGCTTATAAAGTTTTCATAACTAGGCTGTTTAATATTCTTATCTATTTGCCCTTTATAGCTAGAATCATCATATTTACCAATATATTCTTTCCAATCAATTTCTTCTCGTTCTTTAACCTTTTCGTCTATATTTTCATATTCTTCCCCTAAATTGGATACATCAATCATAGGGTTTTCTTCAATTTGTTTTTCTAGATATTCATTTAATTCTTGGCTAGTATACTGGAGTAGTTGTATAGCTTGTCTTAATTCTGGTGTCATCACCAATTTTTGAACTTGTTCAAGAGCTAAACCATAACCTAATTTCATTAAGTTCACCTCCACCGGTATAGATAGTATTAATAAATATTTATTAACCTATTAATGTTATTATACCAAAATATTTTGAAAAG
Source organism: Tissierellia bacterium (assembly GCA_012798935.1). Classification (GTDB taxonomy): domain Bacteria; phylum Bacillota; class Clostridia; order Tissierellales; family Tepidimicrobiaceae; genus JAAZMG01. The sequence goes on from JAAZMG010000211.1 coordinate 20,640, forward strand.
TACAAAATGAATTATTATTCGACATAAAAAGCTTTTAGTTCCATATGGAGCTAAAAGCTTTAATTTTAATCTTGATTCTTTTCATATGGTAATCCATTTGCTGCAGGTCCACTTGCTTCTCCTACAAATATAATTAATGTTATTAGGGTTATTACATAAGGTATCATAGCTAATATTTGAGACGATACCTTTAAACTCGTTCCACCTAAATATACAACCAATCCCTGAGCCGCACCAAATAAAAGACACCCCCACATAGCACCTTGTGGTTTCCAATTGCCAAAAATCATAGCTGCTAGCGCAATAAATCCTTGTCCTGATATTAGTGAAACTCTATAATTAGATACAACAGCTGTACTTAGAGCTGCTCCTCCAAACCCTGCAAACACGCCTGATAAAATCACTGCTAAATATTTCATCTTATATACATTTACACCTAAAGTATCAGCTGCTTTTGGGTGTTCACCTACAGCTCTTATTCTTAATCCCACTTTTGTTTTATATAATAAAAACCATACAATAAGCACCAATATAAATGCAATATAAACAGTAGCATATTGATTAAATACTGAATTTAAAAAAGTATCCGGTGGAAGAATTCCATTAAGTGGTCGTGGAATCTTATGATTTAAATCTAAAGGTATGGTCATAGCTGCTCCATCAAAAAACACCTTACATAAAAATAATGCCAACCCTGGTCCTATAAAATTCATAGCAATTCCTGATACTACATGGTCAGCTACAAAAGTTACACAGGCAACAGCATGTAAAATAGCTAATCCACCTCCAGCTAATCCTGCTGCAATAAACCCAATCCAAGGATTCTTAGTAAAATATGCTACAGCAGCCCCTACAAAGGCTCCTATAGTCATCATCCCTTCTAGTCCTATGTTTACTACTCCAGCATTTTCTGACATGACCCCTCCTAATGAGGTAAATATCAAAGGTGCAGCATACATTAAACTAATCCCAATTATTATTCCTATATCATTTATTATTTTCAACTTTTCCACCCCTTTTTCTACCTTTAATAGAGGTTATAATTTCAGTTAATTTTGGCATTGCTATAAAAAATACTATGATGCCAATAATAATATTTATAACCTCAAATGGTGCCCCTATAGTAGGTTGTAATTTACTCCCACCATATTTTAAGCCGCCAAATAATAAAGCTGCTGGAATACAACTTAATGGATTATTCCCTGCAATCAACGATACTGCTATCCCATCAAAACCATAACCTTCCATCATTACTAATATAGCAGTTTCCTTAGATACTCCTAATACCTGAACTGCTCCTGCAAGACCAGATAACGCTCCTGCAATCATCATAGATATAACTATATTTTTCTTAACATCTATTCCACCATATTCTGCTGCATCCTTGTTAAACCCTACTGCCCTTAATTGATATCCTAAAGTAGTATGTTTTAATATATACCATATCAATATGGCGACTAAAATAGCAATTATGAATCCATAATTTACAGGTGGATTTAAAAAGTCTTTTAAAAAATCATTATTTTTCAAAAATGCTTTTCCAACTTCTGAGGTTTTCCATTTTTCTAATATATTTATATGGGCAGATTCTAATATTTTATAAGAAGCCTCTTTATTAGGTCTCTTAAACTTGTCCGTAAAAACAATGAAATTACTAAAATACAATGCAATCCAATTTAACATTATAGTTGTAATAACCTCATTAATTCCAAATTTGGATTTTAAAAACCCTGCAAAGCCTGCCCACAATGCACCTGCCAAACACCCAGCTAATATAGCTACTATTGGATGAATTATTGGAGGTAATTTAATAAAATATCCTACCAAAGTTGTAACTAGAGATCCTATAATAAACTGACCTTCTGCTCCTATATTGAAAAGGCCTGTTCTAAAAGCAAATGCTACAGAAAGGCCAGTTAAAATTAAAGGTGTAGATCTAATAATTGTCCAAGATATATATTTTGGTTTACCAAAAACACCTTTTAACATTACTCCATATGCTTCCAAAGGATTAAATCCTGCAATTAATAATGCTATTGCTCCCACTATTAATCCAAATAAAATGGATATTAAAGTCATTACAAGCCTATTTCGCTTCATCTATAGTACCTCCCCCAGCCATCAAATAACCTAGAGTTTTTTCATCTGCCTTTTTTGCATCTAATATATCCACTATTTTTCCGTCAAATATAACGGCTATTCTATCTGATACATTCATTATTTCATCTAATTCAAAGGATATCAACAAAACCGCTTTTCTATTATCCCTTTGCTCAACTAAATATCTATGAACATATTCTATGGCTCCAACATCTAATCCTCTTGTTGGCTGTGCAGCTATTAATACATCTGGGTCATTAGATATTTCTCTGGCTAGTATAACCTTTTGTTGGTTGCCACCAGATAATTCTCCAGCAATATATTTATCATCTTTTGGTCTAACATCAAATTTTTCAATTAATTCTTTTGCATAATCAGATATCTCTTTATGATTCAACCTACCTTTTTTAGCAAAAGGTTCTTTATGGTAATTTTCCAATATTATATTTTCAGCTACAGTAAAATCTAATACCAATCCTCTTTTTTGCCTGTCCTCTGGAATAGTGCTCATACCCTTTTCTATTATATCCTTTGGAGAATGATTAGTTATATTTTCTCCATTTAGTATTACATGACCTTTCTCAATAGGTCTAAGTCCAGTAATACCTTCAATAAATTCAGATTGTCCATTTCCATCAATACCTGCAATTCCTAATATCTCACCTTTATGAAGTTCTAAATTTAGTCCAGACACAGCATTAAGCCCTCTATTATCCTTAACCACTAAATTCTCTACTTTTAATACTAAATCCCCTCTACTAGCCTCTTCTTTTTCTACTTTAAAGCTTACCTGTCTTCCTACCATCATAGAAGCTAAATCCTCTTCTGTTACTTCTTCTACTTTAACCGTGTCTATTTTCTTTCCCCTTCTTATTATGGTACAATAATCCGCTACTTGTTTAATCTCCCTTAATTTATGAGTGATAATAATAATGGTTTTCCCTTGATCCGATAGATTTTTCATTATTTCCATTAACTCTTCTATTTCCTGAGGTGTTAATACAGAAGTAGGCTCGTCCAATATCAGTATATCCGCTCCCCTATACAAAGCTTTTAATATTTCTACCCTTTGTTGCATACCTACAGTAATATCATGAATTTTAGCATTAGGATCTACATAAAGGCCATATTTCTTTGATAGTTCTTCTACTTCTTTTGTAGCTTTGTCTATATCTACAACTCCTATGCTATTTGTTGTTTCCATGCCTAATATTATATTTTCTACAACAGTAAAAGTTTCTACTAACATAAAATGTTGATGAACCATTCCTATACCACTTTTTATGGCAATACTTGGATTTGCAATTTCTATTTTTTCCCCGTTTAAATATATATCCCCAAAGGTCGGTTCATATAGTCCATAGAGCACATTCATAAGTGTTGATTTGCCAGCCCCATTTTCACCTAATAATGCATGGATTTCACCTTTATGAACTGTTAAATCTATATTATCA
>JAAZMG010000212.1 GCA_012798935.1 Tissierellia bacterium
AAGGAAAAAAACAAGGTAATTAATCGAGATAGTAGAGTTGGTAAAACAGTTAGAGTAGATATCGATAGATTGGATAATCTAATGAACCTTGTAAGTGAATTGATAATAATTAAAACTAGAATGGATGATTTAAGTGGAACTTCAAGTAAAGAAAATATGACTGAGGCTATTGAGTATCTTGAGAGAATTACAACTAATCTACACGATGCAGTTATGAAAGTACGTATGGTACCAGTAGAGAGGGTTTTTAACAGGTTTCCTAGAATGGTAAGGGATTTATCTAAAGAGTTAAATAAAGAAATTAATCTTGAAATGTCTGGGGAAGATACTGAAGTTGATAGAACTGTTATTGATGAAATAGGAGATCCTTTAATCCATATAATAAGAAACTCCATAGATCATGGAATAGAAACACCAGAGGAAAGGGTAAAATATGGAAAGTCAAAGGAAGGAACAGTAGAGTTAAAGGCATATGCTGATGGGAATAATGTGGTTATTGAGGTTGTTGATGATGGAAGAGGTATAAATGTTAACGAGATTAAGAAGAAGGCTATAGAAAAAGAGATTATAAATAGACAAGAAATAGAACTATTATCTGAAGAAGAAGTTTTTACTTTATTGTTTACTCCTGGTTTTAGTACATCCGAAGAGGTGTCAGATGTTTCAGGAAGGGGAGTAGGTCTTGATGTTGTAAAAAGTAAAATAGAGGCAATAAACGGATCTATTGAAATGGATAGTGAAGTCAATAAGGGTACAAGATTTATTATAAGAATTCCTTTAACTTTAGCAATTATACAAGCTCTTTTAGTAAAATTAGGTGATGAAACATATGCTATACCATTAAGCTCAATAACAGAGATAACAAGTATCACCAAGAATGATGTTAGAAATATCCAAGGTCAAGAAATATTCCTATATAGAGGAAAAACAATACCAATAGTTAAATTAAATGAGCTGATGGAAATAGAATCAACAAATATATTAGATGAACATGTGATAGTTGTGGTGAGAAAAGGTGAGAAACAGGCTGGTTTATTAGTAGATGAATTAATTGGACAACAAGAAATTGTTATTAAACCACTAGGTAAGTATTTATCCAATATAAAGTATTTGTCAGGTGCGACTATTTTAGGTAATGGTAGTATATCGTTAATATTAGATGTAAATTCAATAATATAAAGGAGGACCAGATATGTCTTCTGAAGTTGAGAATAAATATGTAATATTTAAATTAGATAAAGAGTATTATGGAATTCCTATAGAAAATGTTCTATCAATAGAAAAGATGGGGAAAACTACTAGAATTCCAAATGCACCAGATTATATAAAGGGTGTAATTAATTTAAGGGGAGAAGTAATCCCGGTGATAAATTTAAGAGGAAAATTGGGAATGGAATTGGAACACTTTAGCAAGAATTCAAGAATAATAGTAGTTACAGCAAATGAAATAGTAGCAGGATTAATAGTAGATTCATCATCAGAGGTGTTAGAAATAGATAAAGAAAGCATAGACAAGCCTCCTATAAATGAAAGAAACGAATTTATAGACTATATAAGTGGCATAGGAAAGATCCCAGAAAGATTGATTATATTGTTAGACTTGATTAAAATATTAGAATATTAGGGAGAGCAAAACTATGGATGTTGAAAATTTAAACAGTATGATGATAGATATATTAAAGGAAATAGGAAATATTGGTTCTGGTAACGCTGCTACAGCATTAGCTAGCATGATATCTAAGAGGGTTAATATGGATGTACCTCAGGTTAGAATTATGGAGTTCAATGACGTAGCAAGGGTTTTAGGAGGAGAAGAAAAATTAGTTGTTGGCATATATTTTGACCTTAATGATGAGGTAGATGGGAATATTATGTTTATACTAGATTTAGAATCTGCTATAAATTTGACTAATATATTATTAAATAGAACAAGCAAAGAAGATGAACTAGATGATATGGCAATATCCGCCTTGTCGGAAGTTGGAAATATTTTAGCTTCTTCTTATGTAAATTCTTTATCTGCTTTAACTGGTTTAAAGATATCTATTTCAATCCCATCTTTAGCTATTGATATGGCTGGAGCAATCCTTTCAGTACCAGCTATTCAATTTGGTTATGTTGCTGATCAGGTTTTGTTTATAGAAACTATCTTTGAAGAGGGTAATAATTGTGTCAAAGGTAATTTGTTTTTATTACCTGATATGAATTCTTTTGAAAAAATATTGTCTAGTTTAGGAGTATTATAATATGGAAGTAATTAAAGTTGGTATGGCAGATTTAAAAACAATAAAAGCTCCTGGGGTACTAACAACACTTGGATTAGGATCTTGTGTAGGTATAGCCTTGTACGATAAATATAATAAGGTTGCTGGATTAGCTCATATTATGTTACCATCTAGCAAGGAAATAAAAAACAATGAAAACAAAGCTAAATTTGCCGATACTGGAATAAAACTATTAATTGAAAAGATGATTGATGAAGGTGCATTTAAAAAGAATTTAATTGCAAAGATTACTGGAGGTTCCCAAATGTTTTCTTTTAATAACAATAAAAATATTCTAAAAATTGGAGAAAGGAATGTTCTAGCTACAAAAGAGGAGCTGAAAAAATTGAATATTAAAATTATCTCTGAAGATACTGGTGGAAACTATGGTAGAACCATTGAGTTAAATGCAGAAGATGGTTCATTGTTAGTAAAAACTATCGGGCATGGAACTAAGGTTATTTAGTTTCCATAGGGAGGTAAATAGATAATGAAAACAGATGAACTATGGAAAAAATACGCTCAAACAAAAAATAAGAGTATAAAACAAAAATTAATAGAAGAATATATAGAACTGGTTAAAATAGTTGCTGGCAGAATGTATAATTTTTATGGTAGTAAAATAGAATATGACGACTTGGTGAGTTTTGGAATCATGGGCTTAATAGATAGTATTGAACGTTATGACCTAAACAAAAATACTAAATTTGAGACTTATGCCCAAATAAGAATTAGGGGTACGATTATCGATAATATAAGAAAGCTTGATTGGATTCCCAGGTCGCTTAGAAAAAAATCGAAAGAGATTCAAGATGGAATGATAAAATTAGAAAACAAATTGGGGAGAACGCCATCAAATATAGAGTTATCCCAATATTTGCAGATATCTTTAAAAGAATTAGAATCAGTTCTTTCTGACATATCAAATTTTAATATGACTTCATTAGAGGATTTATTGGTTAACAAAGGTGAATATAATATTAAAAATGATAAAAGCAAAAACACACCAGAGCAGATTTTTGAAAAAAAAGAAATAAAGAAAATTCTATCAAATACAATCAATGAATTGCCAAAGCAAGAAAAGATAGTGATATCCTTGTACTATTATGAGGAATTAACCTATAAAGAAATTGGATATATAATGGAATTATCTGAGTCAAGGATCTCTCAAATACATAGTAAAGCAATTTTAATGATTAAAAATCAACTAATTAAAGTAGGAGTTTATGAAAATTAATTAGGGGGTATTATATGTATAAGATTTCTTCAAATATATTATTAGAAGTTTCTAGGGATGGAATGAATGGCTATATTACATTATTAGATGATCAAAAGTTAGATATTTTAGAAAGTAAAGAAGGCAATAATAATATTTATAAGCAAAATTCAATCAGTCAAATAATTGAAGAAATAAAAGAAGTTTTTAAAGTTGGATTAAAAGAAGATAAATTAAAAGATATATTATTAAATGAATATTATAATGAAAAAATAGCTGTGGCAAAAGGTATCTCACCTATTGATGGAAAAGATGGATATATAAAATATTATTTTGACTTGGAAAAAAAGTTAATACCTAAAATATTGGAAGATGGAACCGTAGATTATAGGGAATTAGATATTATCAACAATGTAAACAAAGGAGATTTATTAGCTGAGGCCATTCCCCCTAAAGAGGGCAAGGAGGGCTATAGGGTAACTGGTGAAATTATACCATATAAAAAAGGAAAAAATCCTCTACTAAGGTATGGCAAAAATGTAAGACTTTTAGATAATAAAACTTCTTTAGTTGCAGAAAAAGATGGTCTTGTAGAATTGAAAGATAGAAGAATTATAGTATCTGAAGTTTTTGAAGTGTCTAATGTTGATAATAAAGTAGGTAATATCTGTTTTAAAGGAACTGTTATTGTAAGAGAAAATGTTTTAAATGGATTTCAAATCAAAGCTGATGGTGATGTGGAAATAAAGGGTGTAGTGGAAGGAGCCTATATTGAGAATACCGGAGATGTAATAGTTAAGAAAGGTATACAAGGATACAATAGATT
>JAAZMG010000213.1 GCA_012798935.1 Tissierellia bacterium
ATGATGGAATAATTTTAGAAGAGGGTAGTCCAGAAGAATTATTTACAAATCCTAAAAATCAAAGAACCAAGGACTTTTTGAGAAAAGTTGTCAACTAAAAAACCCAATAACTTTGTTTTTCCGTGCCTGGCACGGAAAAACAAAGTTATTTTAATATAATTTCTTCAATTATACTCCTAAAAGCTTCTACGTCTTTTTCTGTACCATTGGTGCCTACTCTTGGTTTCATTAAAAACTGTCCCTCTTCTCCTAATATAAAGGCTGTAGGGGTTCCTTCTACATAGTTTACTAATTCCGCTAAATAATCACTATCAGCAATAACATTAGTAAATTTTAGTTCAAGAATTTCCCCTATCTTTTTTACTCCTTCATCCCCCATTACCTCTACATTATCTACTGATATACCTATTACATTAACTCCTCTATCTTTGTACTCATCATATATTACATTTAAAGCCTTTAATTCATCCATACAGGGTCCACAAGTACTTTGCCATATACTTACTATGGTCATATCATAATCATTAAATATATCACTGGACACATCGTTACCTTCTAGATCTTTTAAATTAAAAGCTGGTAATCTAATTGAACCAACTTCCTGTTTATTATCAGTAGTCTCTTCTACATTTTCATCTATAGATTGATTACCACTAGTTAAATCCATTCCTTGGTCTTTCTTAGTAGAACATCCACTGATTCCCACTACTATAATTAGTACTATCCCTATTAATACTGATAATTTAATTTTTTTATTCATGCTCTATCAACTCCTTTATTTTTGAATATTTAATTCTCTAACTGATTTCCTATCTTTTATACCAAAATTACTAGTTATTGCATTGGTAGGACAAGCATTTATACAATCTCCACATCTAATACACTCAACACTATTTGGTGTTTTATAAACTTCTATATCTAATTTGCAAGTTTTGGTACATCTATTACATTTAATACATTTATCCTCTGCTATCTCAAATCTATACAAAGATATTGGATTAAATATTCCATAGATAGCACCCAATGGACAGATAAACCTGCAAAATGGTCTGTATATTAACATAGAACCTACTATAGTAACTATAAGCAAAAATACTTTCCATGAAAATATAAAGCCTATAGCCTGCCTCAAAGATGGATTTAATATTGTTAAAGGTATACCTGCTTCTAAAGTGCCTGCAGGGCAAATATATTTACAAAAGGCAGGCTCTCCTATACCTACTTGATTAGTTATTAACATGGGTATTAAAATTACAAAAACTATAAGTATCCCATACTTTAAATATTTTAATGGGTTTTTCCGACTTATCCTAAACTTCTTTGATTTTATCTTATATATCAATTCTTGAATAAAACCAAAAGGACAAAGCCAACCACAGACTAATCGACCTATTAGACTGCCAAATAAACTAATGGTACCAAATACATAAAAAGAGAAGTAGTAGTCCATAGAACCTATTACTGCTTGTAAAGACCCTATAGGACAAGAACCCAAGGCTCCAGGACAAGAATAACAGTTAAGACCGGGAACACAAAATTGTTTAATTTTACCTTTATAAATAGTTCCTTTCAAGAATCCATTTACATAACTGTTGGTTCCAAGGACGGTCATAATTTGAACTAACTTTCTATTAAGTCTAGCCAATGCCAACACACTCCAAACATATATTAATAGCTTTTATTAGAACTGTTTTAACTTCTCCTCTTAATGCTCCAAACTTGATAAATGCTACACTAAATATTAATGTATATAAACCTATTCTATTTCTATTACGCAAAATATATACCCCCCTATCCTATACTTGAAACTATTATATAATATATTAAAAAATAATACTAGGATAGTTATTTGTTTAACGAAAGTTATATTTTCCTATAAATTATAAAAATCTTTTGTTTACATATTAAAGC
>JAAZMG010000214.1 GCA_012798935.1 Tissierellia bacterium
TCTGTAACCGCTTTAATTCCGCCAAAGTTCTTTGATAGATTACTTACTTTTAATACCGACATTTAAGGCAGCCTCCTTTCTGGATAGATTCAGTTTTTGTTTACCTACAAGTCCTGTTGGTCTATATATCATTATTCCAAATAGAATTAGAGAGTAGATTACCATTCTAAGTTCTGGTATGCTCTGTAGAAATAGTGAAATTATGGATAGGATAATAGCTCCAAGGATAGATCCCGTAATACTTCCCAATCCTCCAAATACAACTATAACCAATATATCGATGGATTTCATAAATCCAAAAGAATCGGGTTTAATAAAGTAAAAATAATTGGCATAAAGAGCTCCTGCTATACCAGCAAAGAAGGCGCCAATAACAAAGGCCAAAACCTTATAATAGGTAGTGTTTACCCCCATAGCCTCCGCAGCTATTTCATCTTCTTTAATAGCAACACAAGCCCTACCATGATAGGAGGTGTTAAAGTGACTAATCAATATGACCGTAGCTACCGTCATGAAAAAAACCCAATTCCAATTTGTATATTGAGGAATATCATTGAAACCTATAGCTCCTCCTATATAGTCTATATTTAAAGCTATAATTCTTATAATTTCGCCAAAGCCAAGAGTAGCAATAGCCAGATAATCTCCCTTTAGCCTTAAAGTTGGAATCCCAATAATAACACCGGCTAAAGCTGCTGTAACCCCCGATACCAATAGACCAACTATAAAGGGCTGCCCTAATTTAGCTGTAAGTATGGCGGAGGTATAGGCACCTATTGACATAAAAGCTGCATGGCCTAAGGAGAATTGACCTGTGAAACCTGTAATCAAATTTAAACCAACAGCTAAAATAATGTTGATTCCTATAATAGTGATATTCAATTGCAAATAGGAGTCGATAATGCCTATATTGGCTAAAATCTTAACGGATAGATAGAGTAGTGCCAACCCAAAATAAATTATAATCTTTTTTCTACTAAATTTTTTCATTTCAATTCACCCCCTATACCTTTTCCCTAGTAGCTTTACCTAGTAATCCATTTGGTTTTACCAAAAGAACTATAATCAATATGGTAAAGGCCACTGCATCCTTAAATATAGACCCTCCATAGGCACTTACCATAGTTTCTGTCATTCCAAGGAAAAAGCCTCCAAATACAGCTCCAGGGATTATACCAATTCCTCCTAAAACTGCTGCAACAAAAGCCTTTAGCCCAGGTCCTGCTCCCATAAGAGGATTTATAGTATTATAATAAACCCCTACTAAAACTCCCGCTGCCCCTGCCAATGCGGAACCCATAGCAAAGGTATAGGATATAACTTTGTCTACATTGATTCCCATAAGTTCGGCTGCTTCTTTATCAAGAGAAACTGCCCTCATGGCTTTACCTATTTTAGTTTTGTGGACTATATACTGAAGGGCAACCATTAACAATATGGTAATTAGGACTATATATATATTTTTCATATCCAATATAATGCTACCATTTAAAAAAGTTAATCTTTTATTTGCCAAAACCTCTGGAAAGGTTCTAGTATCTGGACTTACAAAGTACATCATAGTATATTGTAAAAACAAGGATACACTAATGGCGGTAATAAGAGCTGCTATCCTTGTAGAATTCCTAATGGGTTTGTAAGCTATCTTTTCAATGGCCATTCCAAGAATGCTACAAACTATCATGGAAATTAGCAAAGAAGGGAAAAAGCCTAATCCAAGAAAGGTAGTCAATGCAAAACCTATATAGGCACCCATCATATAGACTTCTCCGTGGGCAAAATTGATTAAATTTATAATTCCATATACCATAGTATAACCAAGGGCTATTAAGGCATATATACTTCCTAGTGATACACCATTTACTAATTGTTGTAACAATTGTTCCATTTTCCTAACTTCCTTTCTTTTGGAACAAAGCCTTTAAAGGATAATCCTTCAAAGACTTTGTCCTATAAAATTATTTTGGATCCAATTTCTTCAAGAAGGTAGGTACTCCATCTTTCATCTCTATAACCGTTACAGATTTTACTGGATTATGATTTTCATCTATGGAGAAAGTACCTGTAACTCCTTTGAAATTCTCAGTTGCTTCTAAAGCGTCCTTTAACTTAGCTGGATCAGGTTCCCCGGCTCTTTCAAGAGCATCTTTTAAGAAATAAGCCAAGTCATATCCTAAGGCATTAAAAGCATCAGCCTCTTTGCCATATTTTTCTTTAAAGTTTTTGTTAAAGTTAACTACCTCTTCTGCATCATCCATTGGTGAATAATGACTTGAGTAGTAAACATCATTTAAAACATCTTTCCCTGCTATTTCAGTAAGCTTTGGAGACTCATATCCATCGGCACCAAGTATAGGTACATTTAGCCCTAGTTCCCTAGCTTGCCTAACAATAAGCCCAACTTCTTCATAATAACCAGGTACAAATAATACATCTGGATTCAGGCCTTTAAGATTTGTTAAAACAGCCTTAAAGTCTGTATCTTTGGCTTGATAGGCTTCTTCTGTTAATATAGTTCCACCTAGTTCCTTAAAGGTTTCTTGGAAGTTACTTGAAAGTCCCTTAGCATAATCACTGGTACTATCGCTTAAAA
>JAAZMG010000215.1 GCA_012798935.1 Tissierellia bacterium
AACTTAGAAAGAAAAATAATTTATCTTAATTATATAATATGTCTACATTTAAGGAAGGATTTCCTGTAATTGTGGTATACTAAGAATAATAAAAACAAAAGGAGGAATTGGAATTGGAATTTGTTGGTGAAGGTTTAACTTTTGATGATGTTTTATTGATTCCTGGCAAATCGGAAGTATTACCTAAGGAAGTAAAAGTAAATACTAATTTAACAAAAAATATAAAATTAAACATTCCATTGATGAGTGCAGGAATGGATACTGTAACAGAGTCTAGATTAGCTATTGCCATGGCAAGGGAAGGTGGTATTGGAATAATACACAAAAATATGACTATTGAGGAGCAGGCTTTAGAGGTTGATAAAGTTAAAAGGTCGGAACACGGAATAATTACAGATCCATTTTATCTTTCTCCTGATCATATTGTCTCAGATGCCTTGGAATTAATGGAAAGGTATCATATTTCAGGAGTGCCAATTACGGATGAGACTGGGAAATTAGTAGGTATTATTACTAATAGGGATATTAGATTTGAAAAAGATACAAATCAGAAGATTGATGATGTAATGACTAAAGAAAACTTAGTTACTGCAGGAATAGACATTTCCATGGATGAAGCTTTGGAGGAGATGAAAAAATATAAGATAGAAAAGCTTCCTTTGGTAGATGAGGACTATAAATTAACTGGACTTATAACCATCAAAGACATAGAAAAATCCATACAATACCCTAATTCTGCAAAAGATGATTCAGGAAGATTATTAGCAGGTGCAGCAGTAGGAGTTACTTTAGATATGATGGATAGAATTGCTGCTTTAGTTGACTCAAAGGTAGATGTAATAGTGGTGGATACAGCCCACGGTCATTCTAAAGGAGTTATAGATGCGGTTAAAAGGATTAAAATAGCATATCCTAATCTATGGGTAATAGCTGGAAACGTTGCAACAGCTGAAGCTACTGTAGATTTAATCAAAGCAGGTGCTGATGCAGTTAAAGTTGGAATAGGTCCAGGTTCCATATGTACTACAAGAGTTGTTACAGGCATTGGTGTTCCTCAAATTACTGCTATTATGAATTGTGCCAAAGCTGCAAAGGAATATGGAATCCCTGTTATTGCTGATGGAGGAATTAAATACTCTGGAGATATTACTAAGGCCATAGCAGCAGGGGCTAATGTAGTTATGATTGGTTCATTGTTTGCAGGTACCAATGAAAGTCCTGGAGAAGAAGAACTATATGAAGGTAGAAGGTTTAAAGTATATAGAGGTATGGGATCTATGGGAGCTATGCAAGCAGGTAGCAGAGATAGGTATTTCCAAGAGGATACTAAAAAATTAGTGCCTGAAGGAGTAGAAGGAAGGGTACCTTATAGAGGACCATTAGGAGATGTGGTTTATCAGCTTCTTGGTGGTTTAAGATCAGGAATGGGATATATAGGTGCAAAGGATATTAAGGATTTACATGAGAAAGCTAAATTTATCAGAATAACCAATGCATCGTTAATAGAGAATCACCCTCACGATATTAATATAACAAAAGAAGCTCCAAATTATAGCAGAAGATAGGAGGTTTCAGATTGATTTTAATTTTAGACTTAGGCGGTAAATTTAGTAGGTTCTTAGGAAGAAGGATAAGGGAGAGTAGTGTTTATTGTGAAATAGTACCTTATAGTTATCCTATGGAAAAGATTAAGGCTAAAAACCCAGAAGGGATTATTATTTCAGGTGGACAACCAAACGATATAGTATCTATAGATAAATTGGATAAAGAGGTCTTTAAATTAGGATTACCTATTTTGGCTATAGGATATGGTGCTGATATAATGGGAGAATTTTTTGGTGGAAAATCAACAGAACCTACTACTTGTGATTATAGTTTTGAGAATATTAATGTAGATAGAGAAAGCCTTCTATTTAATGGTTTAGAAGAAGAGTTATCCTTATGGATGAATAGGGAATATGTAATTAAAACTATTCCAGAGGGTTTTAGAGAAATAGCAAAGTATGACGAAAATATAGTAGCAATAGAAAATGAAGACAAGAAAATCTACGGGGCAAAGTTTCATCCTGAAATAGAAACTTCTGAACATGGAAAAGATATAGTGGATAATTTTCTATTTAAAATTTGCAATTGTGAACAGAAATGGAATATGGAAGAATTTATAGAGGAAAGTATAGAACAAATAAAAAAAGAAGTAGGTGACAAAAAAGCTTTATGCGCATTATCTGGTGGAGTAGACTCATCAGTAGCAGCAGTATTAGTTCATAAAGCTATTGGGAATAATTTAGTATGTGTTTTTGTAGATCATGGACTTCTTAGAAAAAATGAAAAGGAACAAGTGGAAAAAGTATTTAAAGATGAATTTCAAATGAATCTTATAACTGTAGATGCAAGGGAACGGTTTTTAAATAAGCTTAAAGGTGTTACTGATCCAGAACAAAAAAGGAAGATTATTGGAGAAGAATTTATTAGGGTATTTGAAGAAGAGCAGAAGAAACTTACGGATATTGGTTACTTAATCCAAGGAACTATCTATCCTGATGTGATTGAATCTGGATTAGATGGAAAGGTGGCGGTAAAAAGTCATCACAATGTAGGAGGACTTCCAGAGGATATTAATTTTGAACTAATAGAACCTT